>JAIYBI010000535.1 GCA_027488595.1 Opitutaceae bacterium
GGCGAGGGGTTCGAGAGGGGTTAGGGTGCCTGCGGGGAGAGCTCGATGGTCAGGACACTTTGGGGCGGGAGAGTCCAGGAAGCGGCGGGGGAGGTGAGTTTTTCGTCCGGGAGGCGCTGGTAACGGGACTGGCCGCGCGGCTCGGTGAGCCAGCGGGCGGCGGTGGCGTGGCGGAGAGCGGGCAAAAGGGAGAGATCGAAGGCTGCGGCGCCGGGGGCGTCGGTGCCGTTGAAGGCGGCGATGACGAGCCGGCCGGAGGCGGGGTCGAGGGCGACGACGGAGTCGCGGCCGGAGTGGGCGAGGATGACCATGCCGGGGCGGACATGACGGCTGTATTGGGCGAAAACATACGCCTTCGGGTTGACCTTGCCGAGCTCGGCCTTGTGAAGATTTCCATCAATGAAGCCCCAGCCGCTGCCCCCGTTGCCGCTGTAGCCGCCGTCGATGGGTTGCCAGTAGCACCAGGCGGTGGGCCTCAGGTAAGTCATGTCGAGGTGGAAGTTGCGCGCCATGCCGAGCCCGTCGGCGTCCTTGTCGCCGTATTCGGAATTCCAGAGCACCTTGCCGTGCTGACGCACGGCGAGCTCTTGGAGCAGATCACGGCGGCCCTTGCCGCCCTGGTAGCCGTGCACGTTGACGCGGGAGACGAGGGCCTTGACGGCGGGCGGGTAGCTTTGCCAGGCGGCGACGGCCTGGTCGTAGAAGCTCTCGTCGGAGGCGGAGAGAGGGAGGGAGGCGAGGCCTTGGCGGTCGAGGGCGGCGCGCACCAAGGGGAGGATCTCGATCTGGGAGGAGGCAGGGAAGTGGCTGCCCTCCTGTTTGCCATCGGCGAACCAGTAGGTGGCGGTGGGCTCGTTGAAGGCGGCGACGGACGTGAACGTGAGCCCCCAATGGTCGCGGGCGCGGCGGGCGATGGTGGCGAGATAGTGGGCGAAGTTAGCGCGCTGGTCGGGGCGGAGATTTTCGGCGTCGTTCTTGGCGGCGCCGGAAGGGTTGTCGTTGGCGCACATCCACCAAGGCGGGGAGTTTGAGAAGAGCTCGAAGTGGACGGCGCCGCGGTCGCGGGCCTTGAGGAGGAGGGCGCGCTGGTTGGCGTCCACCGACCAGTCCCAGCTCGGGGAATCGGGGTCGGGGTTTTTGCCGTCGAGCCAGAAGGAATCAATCTGACGGAAAGGGTGGATGGTCTTGGAGACGACCATGCGGCGGCCGTCGAACTCGTTCCAGCTGGAGGCGCCGGCGTTGTAGCGGGCGATGGTGAGGCCGAGGCCGGGGAGCTGTTGGCCGGAGAGCGCGACGGTCTTGGTGGTGAAGAGCCAGTCGGCGACGTCGTCGCGGTCGCCGAACATTTTGGCGAACCAACTGAGCGAGGTGCCCCAACCCTGCCAGACGCCCTGGGTGTTGGAGGGGTCGAGCTTGATCGCGGTCGCGGGGGCGGGAGAGGCTGCGGGGGCGGAGGAGGCGAAGCCGGGGACGGCGAGCGTCAGGGCGAGCACGGAGGCGATGAACCGGGGAGACATAAACGGTGGTCGGGGTGGGGCGGGGAGGGACGGGCCGGACGAGACCTAGTTGCGCAGGCGAGGCGATGAAGGGGCGAGAGCCGAATCGTCGTGCGGGAGCTGACAGTAAACAGACCAGCCTGCGAGGGGGCGGGGGAGGGCGGGGGCGCGGGAGCGGGTTTGGGTGGTTTTCAAATGAGTTGTCTTACAACTTTTGGGCGTCTTCGTTTTCGGGATGAAAACAGACGCCGGCGGACGTGATCGGGCTGAAATTTGCGCCGGGTGGAGGTGGGGCGGACTTGCACGTCGGGCCTTTGTGTTGGCGTGTGTGGCCGGAGGGATGGCGCTTGCGGTGCCGGCGGTGGCGGCGACGTATTTCATCGGTCCGGATGGCGTGGACGGCGCGGGGCGGGGAGATGATCCGCGCCGGCCATGGCGGAGTTTGACCGAGGCGCAGGCGAAGGTGCGGCCGGGCGACACGGTTTATTTTTTGCCCGGGATCCATCGGGTGGCGGCGACGCAGATGGATCGCGCGGCGCTGATTCCGAAGAGCGAGCCGCCGGTGTCGTGGGGCTACATCCACGAGTTTGGCAAAAGCGGCACCGCTGACGCACCGATCACCTATGCCGCCTGGACGGGCGGGGCGAAGGGGGAGGCGGCGCGGGTGATCTTTGACTTTTCCGATGTGAGCCCGGGCACGGAGGCGATGCGCTACCGGGTGGTCGCGTTTCTCGTCTCGGGCAGCCACCTCGTGTTGCGCGGCTTTGAGGTCACCGGAATCCAGGCGCCGGCGACCACGGGTTACGCATTTTTAAACCTCGGAAGCGATAACCGCTACGAGCAGCTGGTGATGCGGCAGAACAAAGGCATCGGCTTTTATCTGCTCGGTGGCTCGCGCAACCTGGTGTTGAACTGCGACGCTTTTGAAAACTACGACGACGTGAGCAAGAAAGGCTCGGGCGGCGATACGGACGGCTTCGGCAGCCACGGCGGACGGGGCAGCGTGGGCAACGTGTTTCGCGGCTGCCGGGCGTGGCTCAACAGTGACGACGGCTACGACTGCATCTCGTCCTGGGAGCCGGTGGTTTTTGAAAACTGCTGGGCGTTCTGGAACGGCTTCAGGACCGACTTCAAGCGCCTCGCCGATGGCAACGGTTTCAAAATGGGCGGCTACGGCGGACGGCCGGCGGACCGTTGTCCGAACCCCGCGCCGCGAAACCAGATCATCGGCTGCATCTCGGCCGGCAACAAGGCGAACGGCTTTTACTCGAACCACCATCTCGACGGCTCGACCTGGCTGCACAACAGCGCCTACAAAAACGGGGCGAATTACAACATGTTGAACCGGCTGCGGGACAACGTCACGGAGGTGGACGGCTTCGACCACGTGCTCCTCAACAACCTATCGTTTGGCGCGCGGGATTTGACTCGTATCGACCGCGCGCGCTGCACGATGGGCGGAAACAGTTTTGATCCGGATTTCAAGGGACCGCTCACCGAGGCGGATTTTCGGAGCTTGGATCTCCGCGAGCTGATGCGCCCGCGCCAGGCGGACGGCAGCCTGCCCGAGGTGGATTTTTTACGGCCGAAGCCGGGCGGCGCCGGGGTGGATCAAGGCGTGCCGGTCGAGGGCCGGCCTTTTAAGGGACGTGCACCGGACGTCGGTGCGTTCGAGCAATGAAGGGCGGTCCGGCGGGGGTAAGGGTCCGCCTATTCGCCGGTCACTGGATTGGCGTCGACGACGGTCCAGCGGTTGAAGTCGTAAGTGCGGTTTGTGCCGTCGAAACGGAGGGTGACGATCGGGCTGTTGAAGGCCTGTTGTGCCCAAGGTGAGCCGAGGGTGGGCCAGGCGGGATAGTCCACGGGAGTGCCGTTGACGAAGTGACGGCCGACGACGGATTCGCCGAGGGTGGAAAACACGAGGCGGAGGGTGTCGCCGTGGATGCTTTGGTAGCTCAACTCGGGGACGGGTTGGTCGAGCTTGGCGGTGTCGATTCGAGTGCCGCGCAGCACCTCGGCGGCGAAGGCGTCGAGTTGGGCGGCGGGCGAGCAGGGGTAGCGGGAGGCGTTGGCGGTTTCGAGAATCCAGGCGTTGAGGCGCTCTTCGCACCAGCGCACATCGACGCCGCCGGAGACGGATTTTTCGGGGCGGGACTTTTCCCAGCGGGTGGGTTTCCAGGAGTAAAAACCGAAGAGCATCGGGCCGGCGTGGGCGAAGACCCAGCCCTCATGCTCGCGCCGGCCGAGGGGTGCGTCGGCGGAGCGATAGACGGTGAACTGGCGGAAGAACGGATAGGTGGCGGGAACGTCGTAGAGGCCGAGCGCGGTGCGGCGGTGTTGCATGCGCTGGCTGTAGGGATTCTCGCCCTGGCCGAAGTCGTTGAGCTTGGTTTTTCCGAAGTAGGGCTGGGCGATGTTCTCCTGGAAAACGTAGAAGCGGCCGTCGGGACGGGTGGCGTCGGAGGCGGAGAACCAGGTGAGGTTGAGCAGGCGTTGCTCCTTGAAGAGGGCGGTTTTGAGACCGTGGCGTCCGTCGTATTGGTTGACGGCGGAGGCGAGGGAGTAGGCGGGGGTGTGAAACAAGGTTTTCCACGAAATGGCGGAGGACGCGGCGCCGTCGCCGTCGAAGTGTGACTCGCGAATTTCGCGCTCGGCGGAGCGGTCGTGCGCGATGGCGGCGATGACGGGCGGCATGCGGTAGCCGCGAGGGTTGCCATGGATGAGGCCGAAGGCTTTGCCGTTGAACGGGCCGGGGGTGTCGCCGCCGAAGTAGAGCCAGCCGAGATACTCGGTTGGCGGCGCGCGGTCGCCCATCATGGTGCTGAAATATTTCTGGCGGTAAAACGGCTCGACGTGGCGGCCCTGGTTCCAGGCGGTGGCGAGCTGGAGCAGGCCGTAGTCCATAACCATTACGGCGCGGGCGCGGAGGTCGGGGTCGAGGGCGAAGTCGGCGAGGAGGCGGACGGCGTCGAGATCGCAGGGCAGGTAGACGAGGTCGTGTTCGTAGAGGTTGCGGACGGTGAAATCGCGAAATATTTCGAGGATTTTTTCGCGGCAATAGACCTTGATCTCGGCGGCGTCATGGGAGCGGACAGTGCGGCCGCGAAAGTCGATGGCGTAGGTGGTGTTGACCGGGGTGGGGGAGTCGCGGAAGTCGGGCCACTGCTCGGCGGCGAGGTAGCCGGCGACGTGGAGGTAGAGCCGCATGTTGATGGTGCCGGCGGAGCAATTGTAGTTCCAGCGGGAGAGCAGGCGCTTCTGGGCTTCGAGGACCTCGGGCGGGAGCGAGTCGCGAAGCATCCACGTGACGGCGAGCGACTGGGTGGTGGACCAAGGTGCGTTGTAGGAGTTGTCGCAGAGATCGAGGGCTTTGAGGTAGAGCGCGAGAGCCTCGGCGCGTTCGGCGGTTGGGAGCGAGAGGCGGGCGGCGACGGGGCCGAGGTGCCACTTGAGAACATCGGATGCGTCGCGGCCGGATTTCATCTTATACCACGCGGCGGGAATGGGCGCGAGGCGCTGCTGCTGGAGGAAGGCGTCGAAACGCGACGCGTGCGTGGAGGGGGCGGCGGGCGCGGCGGGCGGCGGGAGCGAGGGGGAAGGTGGCTCGCGCGTCGCGGAGCGGGCGGGCGCGAGCGCGAGGGTGCCGAGCAGCAGGAGGGCGAGGCCGCGCGGGTTGAACATATCAGGAAGCGGGCCTCGATTACCGCGCCGGTGCGGTGGCGGGCGCGGCGGTCGTGGCCGGTGCGGGTGCTGCGGCGGGCGCGGCGGGAGTGGCAGGGGTAGCAGGCGCGGCCGGTCGCGGAGGCGGCGGGGCGAGGTCGGCGGGGGTGGCGGGGCGGGTGCCGTCGACCGGCCACGTGTCGGAGCGCGCGGGGCTGGCGGGGAGGCCGGCTGCGTTGACGAGGTTTGAGTTGGCGCGCTCGTGGAAGGCGAGGCGGACGGCGACCGGGGCGGGGACGGTTGGCGTGGAGACGATGACCTCGTCGCCTTCGATGCGGGCGGTGGCGGGGATGAAAACGCGGTCCTCGCCCGCGACAGCGAAGGAGTTGAGCGGCTGGCCGTCGCGGCTGGCGAGACCGGTGGCGTGGTCGAAGCGCAGGACGAGTTCGCCGCCGCGCGGGGTGGCGGAGCGGAGGACGGGGCCGGAGGCGACGACATCGGCGCGCCCGTAGGTGCGGGCCAGGGCGAGGCGGGCGAGGCGTTCGCCGACGTCGCGTTTGTTGGTGGGATGGATATCGCCGACGTTTGAAGCGGTATCGGTGATGACGACGGAGCCGGAGTTGCTGATGCGGGCGGCGGCGGCGGTCTGGGCCTCCCAGAAAAGCGGGAGGGCCTCGGCGGAGAGCGGCTCGGGCTGTTTGCGCACGGAGTAGGCGTAGGGTGCGAGTTGCACGAAGTAGAACGGAGCGTCGGGTTGGGCCCAGGCGTTGCGCCAGGCACCGACCATGACCTCCATCTTATCGGTGTAGGAGGCGAAGTCGCGGGTCATGAGGTTGGACTCGCCCTGATACCAGAGCCAGCCGCGCACGGTGAACGGGACGAGAGGGCGAATCATCGAGGAGTAGAGGTTGCCGATGCGGGTCTTGGCGTTGCCGGGGTGGGTGGCGACATCGGCGAGGGCGGGGAAGGCGGCGTAGGCCTCGGGGGGAGTCCAGGCCTCGATGCGGGTGCCGCCGACGCTGGAGTGGATGAGGCCGACGGGGACCTTCAACTCGCGCTGGAGTTCGCGGCCGAAGTAGTAGGCGGCGGCGGAGAAATTGGTGCGTGCGATGGTGTCGGGCGAGCAGGGCAGCCAGCGCAAGGTGGCGTCGCCCTCGGCGGGTTTGCCGTTGCGGGGGAACTGATAAAGGCGGATGAGCGGGTGGTCGGCGGCGGCGATCTCGGCCTCGAAGTTGTCGCAAGGCTTTTGGCCGGAGCGGTGACCGAGTTGTTTCTCCATGTTGGACTGGCCGGAGCCGATCCAGACCTCGCCGACGAGGACATCGGAAAGGGTGATCGTGTTGGAAGCGGTGACGACGAGGTCGCGACCCTCGGCGCTGGCGGCGAGCGGGCTGAGCCGAACGGACCAGTTGCCGGAAGCGTCGGCTACGGTGGATTGGGTGTCGGTAGCGAAGCGGACGGTGACGGCTTCTCCGGCGGCGGCGGTGCCCCAGATGGCGACGGGTTGGCCGCGTTGGAGGACCATGTGGTCGGTGAAAATTTTAGGCAAGGCGACCTCGGCGTGGGCGAAGGTGGCGAAGGCGGCGAGGAGGAGGGTCGAGGCGAGTTGGCGGAGTTTCATGGCGGGGGAGTGAAGTTTGAGAAACGCGGGAGGGTTTACGGGCCGAAGGCGGGGATGTCGGCGGCTTCGGCGGAGAAGACGGTGGCGAAGGGAGCGCCGGGGAGGGCTTTGAGGCCGGAGATGGCGGCGCGGGCGTTGAACAAGGCTCCGGCGGGGGCGGCGTGGAGGGCGTCGGCGAAGAGCGGGCCGCAGTGGTCGGGGCCGAGGGCCTCGAGGCCGCGGGCGATGATCTCGTTGTGGTCGATGAAGGCCACGCCGGAGGCCTCGGCGACGAGGCGGGACCAGTCGCCGTAGTTGTTGGGGCGGGAGCGGACGACATCGCCGTCTTTCCAGGCGTTGCGGGGGACGAGCGAGAGCACGATGGGAGTGGCGCCGGCGGCGCGGACATCGGCGACGTATTTGCGCATATACCAGCCGTAGGAGTAGACGACCTCGCGTTTGCCGGTGAGGATGTTGTCCACCTCGCGGGATTCGTCGCCGATGCCCTTGATGGTGCCGCGTGCGCGGGTTTTGGGCGTGACCGGCGGGGGCTCGGAGAGGGCGCCGCCATCGTTGTGGCCGAACTGGATAATCACGGTGTCGCCGGGGCGCAGCATGGCGACGACGGCGGCCCAGCGGCCCTCGGTCTGGTAGGTGCGGCTGCTGCGGCCGCCGATGGCCTGGTTGAGGACGTTGATTTTCTTGGGGTCGAAAAAGCGGGCCATTTCCTCGCCCCAGCCACGCTGGCCGGGGGTGCCGACCTTCATGGTGGAGTCGCCGACGAGGAAGAGGGTCGGCAGGGTCGGATCGGCCTTTTGGGCGAGTTTGAATTTGGCGGCGTCCTCGACGACGCGCTGGGTCTCGTCGGCGCGGGCGCTGGCGAAGGCGAGGATGAGGGGAACGAACAGGCGGAGCAGGAGGCGTGTGGTCATGGGGAGTTGGATACTGAGGCGCGGTAGAAGAGAGTCGGGGTGGCGGGGGCGGCGGGGTCGGGGAGGGCGAGGTCGCCGTTGAGACCGGGGAGGGGCGCGCCGATGTTGAGCCAGGCGGCGGGGGTGAGGGACGGGGTGCGCTGGAGTTGGTAGAGGAAATCGGCGGAGGCCTCGACGGTGAGGGTGGCGACGCCGGCGGAGAGGGTGAACGAGACCACGCGCGGAACGACGGGCGGGCGCGTGACGATGATGGTGCCGGCGTTGTTCAAGGTGCCGGGGAGCTGGGAACGGGAGTAGACGCGGATGGTGCCGGTGTTGGTGAAGGCGCC
>JAIYBI010000523.1 GCA_027488595.1 Opitutaceae bacterium
ACCAGTTGACCATGCGTTTGCCCCGGTAGATGTGGCCCTGGTTGAACAACTTGATGAACGACGTGAGCACGGCCTTGGAGTAGCCGGAGTCCATGGTGAAGTGGGTGCGGTCCCAATCGCAGGAGCAGCCAAGTTCGCGCAGCTGCTTCAGGATGTGGTCGCCCTTCTCGTCGCGCCAGGTCCAGACACGTTTCAGGAACTCCTCGCGACCGAGGTCGCGGCGGCCCTTGCCCTCGGTTTTCTTGAGGTGTTTCTCCACCATGGTCTGGGTGGCGATGCCGGCGTGATCGGTGCCGGGGATCCAGCAGGCGGCCTTGCCTTCGAGGCGGGCGCGGCGGATGAGGGCGTCCTGGAGGGTGTTGTTGAGCACGTGGCCCATGTGCAGGATGCCGGTGACGTTGGGCGGCGGGATGACGATGGTGTAAGTCTCCTGGCCGGGCGCGGCCTTGCCGGCGAAGCACTTGGCCTCCTGCCAGGCGGCATACCATTTGGTCTCAACATCACGGGCTTCGTAACTCTTGGAAATCTCGGTCATTGTCGGGAAAGGTGGGTAAGGGATGAGGCAACCGCCGCCCGGCGCACGAAGCAAGCCCGCCGAGGAAAGAGCGGGGGCGTTTTTCGCGCTTTGCGCCGGGACGGGTTTACCCTCACGGTGGAGAGCCCCAACTCTCTCTCGCCTCCGCTCTCTATCGCATGCCCAGCTCCGCACCCGTCATCGGACGTATTCAAAAACACGCCCGCGAACGCCTCAACTTCACCGGAGCGGCGTCGCGAGCCGAGCGTCTGGTAGCGTGCAAAACCTTCCTGCGGCTCGAAAGCGCCGTGATCCGGATGCGCCACGACGGCGGCGAATCCGGACTGGAAGTCGCGCAGGCCCGGTCCGCGATGGTGGACGTGCTGCTGGCACATTTGTTCAATTTCGCGCTCGGCAGCTACGAGCGCGCCCACGGAGCGCTGCCCTCCGCGGTGTCGCTGCTCGCGCTCGGCGGCTACGGCCGCGGTGAACTCAGCCCGCTGAGCGACATAGACATCATGTTCCTCTTCCCTCCGAAGGTGAAATCCGCCGCGGTTCAACCGATGCAACAGCACCTCATTGACGAGGTGCTCTACATCCTCTGGGACTGCGGCCTGAAGGTCGGCCACTCCACCCGCACGGTGGACGATGTCTTCGCTGAGGCGCGCAAGGACATCCAGACCAAGACCGCTCTTCTGGAGGCCCGCTTGATCGCCGGGGGCGAGGCGCTCTTCCAGAGCTTTTCCCAGGCTTATCGCTCGTTCTACATCCAGGATGACGCGAAGGGCTACATCGGCGCCCGCCTTGAGGACCAGGCGACCCGCCGCAACAAATACGGCGATACCGTTTTCCTTCAGGAGCCCGACGTAAAGAGCGGCGTCGGCGGCCTGCGCGATTTTCAAAACACCCTCTGGATGGCCCGGGTTAAACTCGGCATTGATTCCATTGATCAACTCGTCGAGCAGGGCTACCTGCAGCGCAACGAGCTTCGCGATTTCAAACGCAGCTACGAATTTCTCCTGCGCGTGCGCAACGAGCTGCACTTCCAAAGCAAACGCCCCACCGACTTGCTCGACCTTGAAGCCCAGCCGCGCATCGCCTTCGGGCTCGGCTACACCAACCAGGATCTGCTCGGTCGCGTCGAGCAGTTCATGCACGACTACTATCACGCCGCCCAGGCCATCTATCGCACCAGCAAACTGGTCGAAAACCGCCTCGCGCTCACCCTCGACGCCACCGCCGGCAAAAAGATCTCCTTCCGCGAGGCCGTCCGCGCCCACCGTTACCAAAAAGCCAAACGCATTGATGGCTTCATCCTCCGCGGAAACGAGCTCAGCGCCGAGACCGCCTCGGTTTTCCGCGAGGACCCCGTGCGCCTCGTTCGCGTCTTCCGCCACTGCCAATCGCTGGATGCCCAGCCCGATTTCGCCCTGCAGACTCTCATTCACGAGTCGCTCCCGCTCATCACGCGCCGGGTCACCCACGATCCCGCCGCCAACCTCAGTTTCAAAACCATCCTCGAGGCCGCCGGCGCCGTCTACCCCACTCTCGCCCTCATGCACGAACTGGGCGTGCTCGGTCGCTTCATCCCCGAATTCCAAGGCCTCACCTGTCTCGTCCAGCACGAATTCTACCACCGCTACACCGCCGACATCCACACTCTCAGCGCGATTCGCGAACTGGACGTGATTTTCACCGCCTCCGATCCCGTCACCCAAAAGTATCGCGCCGTCCTCCACGAGACGGTCAACCCCACCCTGCTCTACCTCATCCTGCTCTTGCACGACATCGGTAAAGCCAAGGGCATCAAGGGCCACGCCGACTTCGGGGTGGACATCGCCCTCCCCCTCCTCGCCCGCATGGAGGTGGACGCCGCCGAGCAGGAAATCGTCACTTTCATCATCAAAAACCATCTCATCATGGCACGATTCTGGCAAAAGAGGGACATTGATGACCCCGCCAGCGCCATTGCTTTCGCAGAGCTTGTTCCCGACCCGGATAAACTCCGCTACCTCTACGTCCACACGTTTTGCGACGCCCGCGGCACCGCCGCCGGCCTCTGGAACAGCTACAAGGACACCCTGCACGGCTCCCTCTACCGTGCGACCCTCGATCAACTGATCCACGGTCCCAACGTCGCCCTCCGCAACACCGCCCGTATGCAGTCCACCTACCAGGAACTCGTCTCCAAAAAAATCCCCGGCATCAGCGCCGACGAGATCACCGCGCACTTCCACCTCCTGCCCGAGCGCTACTTCGTCCACACCGACGCCGACGAGATCGCCCTCCACATCCAGATGGTGAACCGCCTGCTCACCTCCATTTCCAAGGCCGACGCCGTTGGCAGCCTCAAGCCCGTCATTGACTGGCACGACGACCTCAACCGCTCGCTCACCGTCGTGGACATCGTCACCTGGGACCGCGCCGGCCTCTTCTACAAACTCGCCGGCGCCTTCTCCGTCGCAGGCCTCTCCATCCTCTCCGCCAAGGTCATCTCGCGCAACGACCACATCGCCATAGACACGTTCTACGTCGTCGAGCCCGGCCGCGGCGTCGTGCAATCCGCCAAGCTCCAGGAGATCTTCGAGCGCACCGTCGAGGAGGCCCTCGTCACCAATAAAGACCTCTACCCCGACATCGTCGCCCAGGCGAAAAAAGTCCGCAGCTCCCGCTTCGGCTCCGACAAGGTGTCCGCCCTGCCCGCCTCCTTCCCTCCCACCGTCGAGGTTTACCACGAGCTCTCCATGCAGCGCACCATCGTCGAGGTGCAAGCCCTCGACGAGATCGGCCTGCTCTTCCGCCTCGCCAAGATCATCAGCGACCACGGTTTTGACATCACTTTCGCCCGCATCGGCACCGAGCGCGAGATCGCCATAGACAGCTTCTACATCGAAAACGCCCGCTCCGAGCGCACGGTGGACAACGCCCGCCTCGCCCTCCTCCAGACCGCCCTCGCCGAGGTCATCGCACCTCCCTCCGCCCTCCCCGCCGCGGCCGTTTAGCGCGGTTTGCCTAAAACTCTGAAACTTTGGGTAGCGGGGAGCGCCACGCGACCCGTGCTTGAAATCGGGTCGCATGGCGCTCCCCGCTACA
>JAIYBI010000092.1 GCA_027488595.1 Opitutaceae bacterium
CCCGGCCGGCGAACCCGTGGAGATCGTTTTCGACGGCTTGAAACCCGACACACAGCACTTCTACCGCTTGAGCTACCGAAAGCCGGGCGCCGGCGCCTTCACGCAACGCGCGGAGTGCCGCTTCGCCACGCAACGCGCTCGCGGCAGTTCCTTTGTTTTCACGGTGCAAGGTGACTCGCACCCGGAGCGTCCGCAAAGCAGCCATCCGGATCTTTACGCCCGCACGCTATTCACCGCCGCCGCCGACCGTCCCGATTTCCACATCTGCCTCGGCGACGATTTCAGCGTGGAGAAAGTCCGCACCCTCACCCCGACCTCCCTGGCCGTGCCTTACCTTTTGCAGCGACCCTTTCTCGGACTCGTTGGCCAAACGGCTCCGGTGTTTCTGATGAATGGCAACCATGAGCAGGCCTCGCTCTTTAACTACCAGCAAACCGACGAACGCCGTGATGTCGCCGTGGGCGTCCAAAACGCGCGCAATCGTCTCTATCCCACCGTGGCCCCTGATCATTTTTACAGCGGAAACACTGAAAGTTTGAAGGACATCGGCCTGCTCAAAAATTACTGCGCGTGGACCTGGGGCGATGCGCTTTTTGTAATTCTGGATAACTACTGGCACTCACCCGCCTTGGTGGACAGCGGCTTCGGCGCCAAGGGCAAGGGTGGCCCCGGCGGAGGCGCAGGCGGCGGTGGCGGAGCCGCTGATAAGAAAAACCGCGATTGGTGGAGCATCACCATCGGCGACGCGCAGTATCAGTGGTTGAAGCACACCCTCGAAACCAGCAAGGCGAAGCACAAGTTCGTGTTTGCCCATCACGTCCTCGGCTCCGGTCGCGGCGGCATCGAGGAGGCCGATCTCTACGAATGGGGCGGGCATGGCAAAGGAGGTGAAGCCTCGTTCGCTCAAAAACGCCCGGGCTGGGAGATGCCGATTCACCAACTCATGGCGAAGCACGAGGTGAGCATCTTTTTCCAGGGGCACGACCACCTCTACTGCCAGCAGGAAAAGGACGGCGTAATCTATCAGGAAGTGCCGATGCCGTCCGACCACGGTTATGTCGCCTACAACGAGGATCGCTACACCTCGGGAAAAAAGCTGCCCAGCTCCGGCTATCTGCGCGTCACCGTCACGCCCGCCGAGGTGAAGGTGGACTACGTGCGCTGCTTCCTCCCGAAGGACGAAACCGCTGAAACGCGTCATGGCATGGTCGCCCACACGTATAACGTCAAAGCCAAGTCCACCGCTACGGCCACCTGAGCCATGCACCGGCTATCGCCAGCACCTGTTCTTGTATTCATTTTCGCGGCACTTCTCGTGATGGCTGCGCCGGTGCAGGCCGCTCCGCGCAAACCGAACATCGTGCTGATCCTGATGGACGACATGGGCTGGCGCGATCCGGGCTTTGCCGGCAACCACTACATCGAAACGCCGAACATGGATCGTCTGGCCAGTGAAGGCGCGGTGTTTACGCAGTGTTATGCCAGCGCTCCAAACTGCGCGCCGACGCGTGCCTGTTTATTGACCGGTCAATACCCGCCGCACCACGGAGTCTATACCGTGGTGGATGAACGTTACGCTCCCGGTCAACCGCACATGAAGGTGCTCAGCACAAGGGGCAACGACGAGCTGCCCGAAAAGACCGTGACGATCGCGGAAGCGCTCAAGCAGGACGGCTACGCCACCGCATTGATCGGGATGTGGAATCTCGGGCGCGGTCGCAACGGCGCGCCGGGCAGTCCCACGGGCCAGGGTTTTGATGTGTATCGTCGTCCCGATGATTTCGGATTTGCCAAGGACGCCTACCGCGACGACCAAGGCCGCTACCTCTCGGACGCTCTGGCCGGGGATGCCGTCGCGTGGATCGAGAAAAACAAATCCAAGCCGTTCTTCCTCTATTTTGCCGATCACTCGGTGCACGAACCCTTCGACCCAAAACCGGAGCTGCTCGCCAAGTATCAGCACAAAACCGCGACCGGACTCGATCGCGGCGTCACGCCCGAGTATGCCGCCACCTGCGAGGCTGCGGACCAGAGCGTCGGTCTCATCATGGACGCGTTGAAACGCCTCGGCCTGGATGATAACACCCTTGTGGTTTTCACCTCCGACAATGGTGGGCTGCCCTACGTCGTAAACCCGCTCCGAGGCAGCAAGGGGCTCCTCTACGAAGGCGGCCTGCGCGTCCCTGGTGCGGTGCGTTGGCCGGGCGTGATTCCCGCCGGCAAGAGTTACCACGAACCGGTGCTAAGCATGGATTTTACGCCGACGATTCTCGACGCGGCGGGACTCTCGCCACCGCCAGGCCAGCCGACCGATGGTGTCAGTTTGATGAGCCAGTTGCGCAGCGGCACAGCGCTCAACCGACCCGCCGTGTTTTGGCATTTCCCGTGTTACATCGGCAAGGGAGAGCCCATGAGCCTCGTCCGTGCGGGCGACTACAAGCTCATCGAGAAATTCACCGGGCCCACCTACGAGCTCTACAACGTGAAAGCCGATCCGGGCGAGGCCCGCGACCTTGCCAAAGAAGAGCCCGCCAAGGTCGAGCAGTTGAAAAAGCTATTGTCGGCGTGGCAGCAGGATACCGGCGCATTCCTTGCCGATCAGCCCAACCCCGCCTACGACCCCAAAGCCAGGGAGCCGCGCGGCGGCGGCGGACGGCAGGCGAAGGGCGAAAAGAATTCCCAAACTAATTCGCAGACAGATAAGTCCCCGCCGTCTGCGTAGTCGTCTGCCGATGCGTAACCGGTCACCGGATGCTTGCAAAACTCACGCGCTCGCGCTCCATCGACTCCTTCACCGTGCTCAACCTGCATAAAGTCCGTGTAACCGTAATCGCTCTCTGGCGCGCCATTCGCGCCAGTGGCGGCGTGGCTGCACGGTCGGTGAGCGTTTCCTAATCCAATCCAAGAAACGTCGTCCTTCCAAGCAACCGCGCCCGATTACGGCGCGGTTTTTTTATGCGCCGTCATCGGGCCGTCCCATCGCCACCCGCCATGACCTCAACTCACGCCACGACCCGCTCGCATCGCACGAGCGTCCTGATGATGCTCGGCTCGGCCGCGTGCTTCATCACCAACGTGCTCCTTATCCGCGCCCTCGGCGGCTTCGCCCACGCAAGCCTCTGGGTCGTCGTGTCCGCGCGTTTCATCGTTGGCCTCGCCATCGTGTGCGCACTCTACCGCCGCGAGTTCGAGCCCGCTCACCTTTTCACGAATCGCAAACTCATCGAGCGCGGCCTGCTCGGCGGCATCTGCACTCTCGGGTTCTACTTCACCGTCACAAAACTCGGCGCCGGCCGTGCCACCTTCATCAACAACACCTACGTCGTCTGGGGCGGCCTCTTCGCCGTATTGATGCTTCGCGAGCGGCTACGTCCCGCCCTCGTTGCGGGTGCGGCTGGAACCTTCCTCGGGCTGGGCCTGCTGACCAACCCCTTCGCCGCCGGCTCGCACACAGGGGTGTTTGATTTCATCGCCCTGCTCAACGCCCTCGGCTCGGCGTGGATCGTCGTAACCATCCGCCAGCTCCACACCCGTGAACACAGCTCGACGATTTTCGCCGCCCAATGTGTTTTCGGCCTGCTGATCTGCGGCGGCCCCGCCCTCGGCAGCTTCGCCCCAATGACGCCACTGGCGTGGGGTGTGCTCGCCGTCGCAAGCACCTGCGCCGGGGCGGGCCAATTGCTCATGACGCAAGCCTTTCGCGACCTGTCCGTCGCCGAGGGCTCTCTGCTGCAAATGCTCGTGCCACTCGGTATCGCCACGGGCGGCGCGACTTTCTTTCACGAGCACTTCACCTTCCCGGAGCTCCTCGGAGGAGCCTTGATTGTCATCGGCACCGCCGCCCCGGCACTCATGGCCCGGCCTCGGCCAGCCTGATTCGTTCAGGTCCGGCGAGCCGCCGCGATCAAGGTCGCAGCGGCAGCCTTCGCGTCCTGCGCCGCCTCCGGCCGCGCATGCATGAAGGCCACCACGATCGCTCCCTCCATCTGCATCGCGATCTGCCAGGCCAGCGTGTCCGCGTCTTTCACGCCCATCTTGCGGCAAAGTTCGCGCAACAGCTCAAGCCGCGCCTGCTTGAATGCCAGCGCAGCCTGGTGCGGTTTGTCCTTCTTTTTTGGATACTCTCCGGCTGCCTTGATGTAGATGCATCCACGAAATTCCTTCGAACGGAACCACGTTTCCATCGAGTCGAACATCGCCATCAGCTTCGCCTTCGGATCGTCCCCCGCCGCCGCCAGCGCCTTTTCCAGTCCCAGGGCACTTTGCCCGGCCATGCGATCCAACGCCGCCACGATCAGGTCCTCCTTTGAGGCAAAATGGTTATAGAGTGTCATCTTCGCCACGCCCGCTCGCGCCAATACGGTGTCAATCCCGACCGCATGATACCCGCCCTCGGTGAACAACTCCAGTGCCGTGTCCACGAGGTGATCGCGCTTCGCTGAGGTAGGTTTTTCGGTTGCTCGTGCCATGTAGCCACCATGGAGAAAACCGCACCTCCCGCAAGAATATACAGATTTGTCTATTTTGTGCTTGCGCTGTTATAGACAGACCTGTCTACTACAGGTGTCACAACGACATCACCTATGAAAACAGCCATCATCATCATCACCGATCCCAAGTCTAACAACGACGAGTCCAACGGACGCGCGTTCAATGCCCTCGCGCTCGCCCAGGAGTCCCTCCGCAACGGCGATCAGGTCGAGGTCTCGTTCATCGGAGCCGGCACCCGCTGGCCCGCCGAACTCACCAAGGTCTCCCACCCGTTCAACGCCCTCTACAATTCCGTTCGCGAAGCGGTAGTCGGCGCATCGTGCGGATGCGCCGCCGCGTTCGGTGCCACCGAGGGAGTCCAGGCTTGCGGCATCAAAGAGGTGAAGGACAACGCCGTCGCCGGAACCCCGGGCCTCGCCAGCGTCCGCCGTTATCTCGCCGAGGGTTGGCAGACCCTCGTGTTCTAAATCCCACAAGCGGGCGGCGAGGACATTTTCCGCCGCCCGACACTTTCGCTCCATCCCGCAAACACTCTTCCTCCCGTGAAAAATCCACTTTCGTTTCTCCCTGTTCTCCTCCTTTCGCTGACCGCCCTTTTCGGCGCTCCGGTCGTCGCCCGTGCATCGGATGCAGGTGCCGCCTCGGATAGCTCGAGCGTCGTGCGCTATTCGACCATTTCGGCCGCCGGCGTTGACCTTTTCTACCGTGAAGCCGGCGATCCCGCCAAGCCGACCATCGTGCTTTTGCACGGCTTCCCGACTTCATCGCACATGTTTCGGAATCTCATTCCGGCACTCGCCACGCGTTACCACATTCTGGCTCCGGACCTGCCGGGCTTTGGCCAGAGTGCCATGCCTGATCGGGATAAGTTCGCCTACACCTTCGATCATTTCGCCGGTGTCATCGAGGCCTTCCTCTCCGCCAAAAACGTCGAGCGCTACAGCCTCTACGTCATGGACTATGGTGCCCCGGTGGGGTTTCGCATCGCTGCCGCCGCTCCCGGGAAAGTCCGCGGCCTCATCATCCAAAATGGCAACGCTTACGAAGAAGGGCTCAGTCCCGCCTGGACCCCCATCCGCGCCTTCTGGCAGGACCAAAGCCCGGCCAACACCCAGGCGCTCCGCCAGTTTCTCACCGCCGGTGTAACACGATGGCAATACACCCAGGGTGTGCGCAATGCGACGCTCATCAGCCCCGATGCGTGGACGGTTGACCAGGCGGGTCTCGACCGGCCGGGCAACGACCTGATCCAGCTCGACCTGTTTTTGGATTATCGAAACAACCCGAAACTGTATCCCGCCTGGCAGGCCTACTTCCGAGAACAACAGCCGCCCACCTTGATTGTGTGGGGCAAGAACGATCCGTTCTTCACTGAGGCCGGCGCCCGCGCCTACCTTCGCGATTTACCCGAGGCCGAGCTGCATTTTTTCGACACCGGCCACTTCGCCCTTGAGGAAGACGGACCCGCCATCGCGGCGCGCATCTTGGACTTTCTGCAACGCCAACCCTGACCCGTTTCTCCCATGGCCACCAAGTTCCTCGATCTCGCCTTCACCGATTCGGTTCGCGCCGCTCAAAAACACTACTACGGCGCGCCCCAGCGGCTCGGCGAGGTCCTGGAAAATGATCCGCTCACACCGGACGAGGTCGCGTTCATCGAGTCGCGCGACAGCTTTTATCTTTCGAGTGTGAGCGAGACCGGATGGCCCTATGTGCAACATCGCGGCGGCCCGCCCGGTTTTCTTCGCGCGACCGGCCCGTCCACCGTCGCATTCGCCGACTACAAGGGCAACCGCCAGCTCCTCACCACTGGCAACCTCGCGAAGAACGACCGCGTGTGTCTCTTCCTCATGGATTATCCGCAACGCGCCCGACTGAAAATCCTCGGCCACGCCCGCGTGCTCGATGCGCGTGTCCACCCGGGACTCACCGCCCAACTCGCGGCACCCGAGTCGCAACGCCTGGTGGAGCGCCTCTTCCTGATCGACGTCGTGAGCTACGACTGGAACTGCCCGAAATACATCACCCCGCGCTACACCGCCGCCGAGGTCTCGGAGGCGGTCGCCCCGCTCAAACAACGCATCGCTGAACTGGAAGCCCAGCTCCGCAACAAACCCACTTCCGTATGAACCCGCGCCCACCGCTTCCGCCCTTCACCGCCGAGACCGCCCGCCAAAAAGTCCAGGCCGCCGAGGACGCCTGGAACTCCCGCGACCCCGCTCGTGTGTCGCTGGCCTACACCGAGGACACCGAGTGGCGCAACCGCTCCACCTTCGTCCACGGCCGCGCCGAGGTCGTCGCCTTCCTCACCGCCAAGTGGGCCAAAGAGCACGACTACCGCCTCAAAAAGGAACTCTGGGCCTTCACTGAGAACCGCATCGCTGTGCGCTTCGAATACGAGTGGCACGACGACGACGGCCAGTGGTGGCGCAGCTACGGCAACGAGAACTGGGAGTTCACCGCCGATGGCTGCATGGCCCGTCGCTTCGCCAGCATCAACGACCTCGCCATTCCCGAAGTTGATCGGAAGTTTCGCTGGCCGCGCCCTTAACCCGGCAGACGTAGTTGCCGCAGCAAGACGCGCGGCGCAATCGGCAGTCCCTCACCCCGCCAGTCGCGAGTAAACCTCGTGAAACACCCGGATGACCACTTCACCCCAAAAGATGAAGTAACCCACAGTAAAAAGAAACACCCCGTAGCCTGCCAGCACCCCAAGGCCGTCACGTTTCAAAACACTGAAGGTCAGCACCACCGCCACCAATGCGGGCAAGGTGTTGGTGAAGGGCGGCAGCGGCGGCAGCGGAATCATCAGTAACAGCGCCGCGAGGATCACCACCACGGTGTGCAGCCGCAGCTTCCACTCCGCGTTGGTGAGCACCACCCAGCGGGTGTGCAAGCGCCGCTCCAGCCAACCGACCATCCGGCTGCTTGCCTTGATCAGCTTGGCAAAGAAATCTGCCGGCAGCTCCACCCGTCTCAGGCGCTCGGGCAGCCAGGGCGGAAGTCCGCAAAAGTAACGCCACGCCAGCAGGAGGATCACAAATCCGAAGGGGGTGGACAATCCGGGAATGGAAATGGGCGTTGAAAAGGGCAGCGCGCACACCACGACCAGAAGCGCCGACGCTCGTGGGCCCAGCGAGTCAAACACTTCGCCCACCGCGGCCGGGCGCCCATTGAAGTGTTCGCCCAGTGCCTGCAGTTCGTGGGCAAGCGAGATCGGCTCCGTCACAGGTATCGGTGCGATTTCCGGGGTGGTATTGGGTTCCATGGGCACGTGCTTGGAAAGTTTTGAGTAAGGTATCTCTCAGCTCATGCGCAACGCCACACCCTGCGCGCGCAGAAAGGGCACCAGCTCGTCTACGCCGAAATCCGCCAAAATCTTTCCGCTCCAGTCCAAGGTCGGCGCCTTGGTCTGGCCGGATTTCTTAAACATCTCCGCCCGCGCCGCCGCGTCTGCAATCACGTCCTGTTCGCGGTAGGCGATGCCGTGTTCGCGTAGGAACGCGACGACCTCGACACACCACGGACAACCGGGTTTGAGATAGAGCACAGGGAGAGCGTGGGAGGACATGCCGGCAAAATCGTTGAGGAAAGCCTGAACTCAAACCTCACCGGATACCGGCGCGCCACACCATTCCTTAACAATTCTTCATTACGTCTTCATACGGACTTAACACACGAGGCGCATCCTGCGGGTGCTTTCCAACCTATTCCCTCCGGCCCATGCCCACTTCACCCATGCCCTCCCGCCGCCCGTCCGCCATCTTGCGCCTCGCCGTCCTCTCGTCGCTCCTACCCTTCGCGCTGCCCGCGATCTCCCTCGCCGACCACGAGGTCGCCTTCGCCCCCGGCAACACCTCCGGCGCCTACGAACTCGGCTTCACCGACTCCACCAACGCCCCGTGGATTTTCCAATCCTCCACGGATCTCATCAACTGGACCGATCGACGTTCCTTCCAGGTCAACAACAGCGGCTACCGATTTTCCATTGATGCCGCCAACGCCGGCCCGCGCGTTTTCTTCCGCATGGTCTCCGCCCCCGCCGGCACCGTCGTGGACTCTTCGCGCTCCACCCGCACCACTCTTCCAACGGTGGCGGACAACTATTCCGTGCTCAACCTGCCCGCCCACCTGCTCGTTCCCATCATCACCGGCCAGAACAACACCCCGGGCAACAACCCCGTCACCGACGCCGGCGCCACCCTCGGCCGTGTGCTCTTCTACGACACCCGCCTCTCGGCCAACAACACCGTCTCCTGCTCCTCCTGCCACCAGGCCGAGCACGGCTTCAGCGACCCGCGACCCTTGAGCACCGGCTTCCAAGGCGGACTCACCGGCCGCAACTCGATGGGGCTCACCAGCGCCCGCTACTATCAATCGGGCAAGTTCTTTTGGGACGAGCGCGCCGCCACCCTCGAGGCCCAGGTGCTTCAACCGATCCAGGACTCGGTTGAAATGGGCATGACCTTGCCGGCCCTGGTGGCGAAGCTTGGCGCGGAAACCTACTACCAGCAGCTCTTCGCCGCCGCCTTCGGCGATTCCGCCGTCACCTCCGAGCGCATCTCCCGCTCCCTCGCCCAGTTTGTGCGCTCGATCGTATCCAAAACCACCAAATACGATGCCGGCGTGGCGGTGAACTTCACCAATTTCACCGCCCAGGAAAACCAGGGTCGCCAGCTGTTCGGCGCCAGCGGTTGCGTCGCCTGCCATGGCACGGACAACTTCGTGCCTCCGGTCGCCTTCAACAACGGACTCGAATTCCCCTTGTTGGATCGCGGCCTCGGAGCGGTCACCGGCCTCGCCACCGATGATGGCAAATTCAAGACCGGTTCGCTCCGCAACATCGGCCTCACCGCTCCCTACATGCACGACGGCCGTTTCGCCACCCTCGACCAGGTGGTGGAGTTCTACAACTCGGGGGTGGTCAACACGCCCAACCTCGCCAACCAGCTGCGCAACCCACCCGGCGGCCCCAACGGCGGCCAGCCGCGCCGTCTGAACCTCACCAACGCGCAAAAGAGCGCCCTCGTGGCCTTCCTCAACACCCTCACCGACACCACGGTCACGACCGATCCGCGTTTCGCCGATCCCTTCCGCAGCGGCGAAACCATCGTTCTGCCGTAGAAGTCGCCGCGCAGCACGCTGCGCGGAATGTTTGCAGTTTTATACGGGCCCACCCCAATCGAGGCCCCGTGAAACTCATCCTCTTTCTCACGCTCTCCGCCCTTATCCTTGGCTTTGCCTACCGCTGGATGGGGCGTATCCTTGCCCGTGCCGCCGGACTCGAAAACAGCGAGACCACGCCCGCCCACACGCAGCGCGACGGCAAGGACTTTGAGCCCGCCCGCTGGAGCTGGCTGCTCCCGCAACACTTCTCCGCCATCGCCGCCGCCGGTCCCATCGTCGGACCCATCCTCGCCGCGACGTGGTTCGGGTGGTTGCCCGCCTGGATCTGGATCATCGTCGGCTCGATCTTTATCGGCGGCGTGCATGATTTTTTCACCTTGGTCGCATCCGTGCGCCATGGCGGAAAATCAATCGCAGAGGTCGTGCGGCAGCACATGAACCGGCGGTGCCACCTGCTGTTTCTCGCCTTCGTCTGGGTCTCGCTGATCTACGTGATTGTCGCGTTCGCGGACGTGACCGCCGGCGCCTTTACCCAAGCCTCCTCCGCAGCCGATGGCGATGCGCCCGGTCCCGCCGTCGCAACGTCCTCCATCCTCTACCTCGGCCTCGCGCTCGCGATGGGATGGGTCATGCGCAAACGCGGCTGGGGCGAGGGCAAGGCCCAGGCGGTTTTCCTGCCGCTGGTGCTCGTCGCCATCGCAGCCGGTCCCCGGCTGCCGCTCGACCTCGCCCACTGGTTGCCTGCGGGCGTCAACGCCACCACGGCATGGAATATCGCACTGCTGGGCTACTGCTTCGTCGCCGCGCTGGTGCCGCTCTGGTTGCTCATGCAGCCGCGCGGCGCCCTCGGCGGATACTTCCTCTACATAATCACTCTTGCCGGCGTGATCGGGGCCGTCGTCGGCGGTCTGCGCGGTGAGCTCGACATCGCCGCGCCCGCCTGGGGTGCGGCGCCCCTGCTCACCACCGGCGGCGCGCTCCCACCGCTCTTCCCTATTCTTTTTATCACCATCGCCTGCGGCGCGTGCTCGGGATTCCACGCCATCGTCGCCAGCGGCACCACTGCCAAACAACTCAACCACCTGCGCGATGCGCGCCCTGTCGCTTACGGCGCAATGCTCCTGGAGGCCTTTTTCGCCTGCATCAGTCTCGCTGCGGTCATGATCCTCGCGCAGCCCTCGGGCCGGCCGGACGCAGTGTTCGCCAATGGCGTCGCCCTGTTTCTCCATCACGCGACGTTTGGCCTGTTGCCGGTCACCGTGGCGCACGGGTTCGCGCTGCTGTGCTTCGCAACGTTCATCTTCGACACCCTCGACGCCTGCACCCGGCTCGCCCGCTACGTGTTGATGGAGTTGCTCGGCTGGGTGGGAAGCACCCGCGCCTTGCTTGCGACTGCGATCACTCTCGCCGGTCCACTGGTGCTGGCTTTGCTCCCACCCGCTGAAGTGGGCGGGAAAACGCTGCCGCTCTGGCGCGTATTTTGGGGACTCTTCGGCACGTCCAATCAGCTGCTCGCCGCCCTGACCTTGCTTGGCCTCACCGTCTGGCTCTACCGGCGCGGTCGCGGAGCGTGGTTCACCTTCGTCCCGGCGGTGCTCATGCTGAGTGTCTCACTCTGGAGCCTCGGCCTGATGCTGCAAACCTACCTCGGCCGCCTAAGCAGCCCGGCCCCGGTGGCGACCGTGCAACATATCGAGGCCGGGGTCGCCGCGCTGCTCGTGGTGCTGGCCGGCTGGCTGGTCATCGAGGCGCTGGTGCTGACTCGTTCGCTCCGCCGCCCGCCCGGCGGCGCGCCCTCGACCGTGCTTGCGACTTAAGCGGCAAAATCCGCCCGCCGCCTTGCCCATCGCGAGGTAGTTGCGCTAATTGGGCCCGCCATGTGGATCGTCCTCTTCGCGCTACGCTACAAATACACGATCGCCGTCTTCGCGATCCTCATCGCGCTGTTCGGCGTTCTGTCCATCAAGCGCATGTCCACCGACATCATGCCCCGGGTGGACAGTCCTGAGATGCAGGTCGTCTGGTCCTACGGCGGTCTCAACGCCTCCGAGATGGCCGCGAAGGTCACTTCATTCTCCGAGATATCCATCCTAAACAACGTGGACGATCTGCTCGAGGTCCGCTCCGAAACCCTCAACGGCGTCGCCATCGTCAAAATCCGTTTTCAGCCCGACGTCATCATCGAACGCGCCCTCGCCCAGGTCACCGGAGTCTCCCAGACCATCATCCGCCGCATGCCCGCCGGCACCGTGCCTCCGCTGATCGTGCAAACCAGCCCGTCGAGCGTTCCGATTCTTCAACTCGTCATCTCGTCCGACACCCTTTCGGACGGCGGACTTTCCGATTGGGCCCGACTCACTCTGCGCTCCCAGATCCAGAGCATACCGGGCATCCGCCTCTCCGCGCCTTACGGCGGTGCCTCCCGCCAGATCATGGTGGATCTCGATCCCGATGCGCTCAACGCCTTCGGCCTCTCCGCCACCGATGTCAGTCGCGCCATCGCCACCCAGAATCTCACCCTGCCCTCCGGCTCCCTCCGCGCCGGCAACCGCGACCTCAATGTCGCCCTCAACGCCAGCCCCGCCACCATCACCGAATTTCTCGACCTCCCCGTGCGAAACGTGGACGGCCGCCTCGTCCTCCTGCGCGATGTCGCCAACGTCCGCGATGGCGAGGCCGTCTCGACCAACATCACCCGCCTCAACGGCCAAAACGCCGTCATGGTCACCGTGCTCAAGCTCGGTTCCGCCTCCACCCTAGATATCGTCAGCGGCATCCTCGCCCGCCTGCCCGCCATCCGCGCCAGCGCTCCCGAGGGACTGAAAATTGAACCCATTTTCGACCAGTCCATCTTCGTCCGCGCCTCCATTGATAACATCCTCAAGGAGATCGTTCTCGTAGGCGCGCTCGTCGCGCTCGTCGTCCTGCTTTTCCTCGGCTCCTGGCGCTCCACCGTGATCGTGCTCACTTCGATCCCGCTCGCTTTGCTCTGCTCCGTCATCGGCCTCGGATTGGTAGGGGCCACCTTCAACTTGATGACCCTCGGCGGTCTCGCCCTCGCCATCGGCATCCTGGTGGACAACGCCCTCGTCGAAATCGAAAACATCAAGCGCCAGATCGCCTCCGGCAAACCCGTGCGCCAGTCCATCCTCGACGGCGCCCGTCAGGTCGCCTTCCCCGAATTCGTCTCCACCCTCGGCATTTGCATCGTCTTCCTGCCCGTCTTTCTTCTCTCCGGCACCGCCGCCTTCGTTTTCAAGCCGCTCGCGCTCGCCGTCATTTTCGCGATGGTCGCCAGCTACGTGCTCTCCCGCACGCTGGTTCCCGTGCTCGCCGCCCTCCTCCTTCCCGCCGAGGCGCGGATCGAAGCCGCCGCAGCCGCATCCAAACGACCGCCGCGCGGCCTGTGGCGCATCCACCACACCCTCGAACACGCCCTCGACAACGCCTCCGCCCGGCAACGCGCCGCGCTCGATCATTTCCTCGCCCGGCGCTGGCTCATCCCCGCGCTCGTGCTGGGCGTTTCAGCACTCGGTGCCCTCGCCTGGAAATCCCTCGGACGCGACTTTTTCCCCGCCACCGATGCGGGCCTGATACGTGTTTTCCTGCGCTTCCCCGGCGGCACGCGCATCGAGGAGACCGCCCGCCGTTTTGCCGACGTTCAAAACTCCGTGCGCGCCACCTTGCCAGCCAAGGACCTCCAGTTCGTGGTCGAAAACATCGGCCTCCCCATCTTCGTCAACCTCGCCTGGGTCGAGAGCACCGCCATCGGCCCCTACGACGGCGAGCTCCTCATCCAGCTCGCCCCCGGCCACGCGCCCACCGCCGACCACATGGCCACGCTGCGCACTTTGCTCGCGGAGAAGTTCCCCGACGTTCAGGCCTTCTTCCGCCCCGCCGACGCCACCAGCCAGACGCTCTCCGGCGGCGCGCCCACCGCCTTTGAGTTCCGCTTCATCGGCCGCGATGTGCCCGGTAATCTCGCCCTCGCCAACCGCCTTCGCAAGGACCTCGGCTCCATCCACGGCGTAGTGGATATCACACTACGTCAGGCTCTCGGCGTGCCCGAATATTTTATCGAGATTGATCGTGTGCGCGCCGCCCGCTTCGGCGTGAGCCAGCAGGACGCCTCGAACACCCTGCTCACCGCGCTCGGCTCCGGCGGCAGCGTCGCGCCCACCTACTGGTCGGATCCGAAGCTCGGCATCTCCTTCGATGTCCAGGTGCAGGTCCCGCCGGCCCGTTTCCGCGACATCGAGCAACTTCTCAGTCTGCCCGTTCGCCCTTCCGGCGGCGGTGCGCCGGTGCTGCTCGGCGCGTTCGCAAAGCTCAGCGAGCGTCCCGCGGCGGCCAACATATCGCGCACCACCCTGCTCCCGACCTACACTGTGCTCGCCAACGTCCAGCGCACCGATCTCGGAGCCGTGCTTGACCGCCTCGATCCCGTTTTGGCCGGCCTGCGCAAGGATCAGAAACCGGGCAACCGCATCGAGCTCGCCGGCCAGGCGGCACTCATGCAATCCGCCTACCGCGAACTGCTCGGAGGCCTCGTGCTTTCCGCCGTGCTGGTCTTCCTCGTCATGGTGGTGAACTTCCAGTCCTGGTCGCTGCCGCTCGCCGCCATCAGCGGCCTGCCACTCGCCATCTCGGGCGCGTTTTTCGCGCTCTGGATCACCGGCACTTCGCTCAGCATCCCCGCGCTCATGGGGCTCATCATGGTCGTCGGCGTCTCCACCGCCAACAGCGTGCTCGTCACCAGTTTCGCCCGCGATCTCTGGGTCGCCGGCGAGACCGGCGCGCGCGCCGCCGTCACCGCCGCCGCCACCCGGCTGCGCCCCGTCTGCATGACCGCCCTTGCCATGATCCTCGGCGTCCTGCCCATGGCGCTCGGCCACGGCGAGGGCGGCGAGCAAAACGCCCCGCTCGGCCGCGCCGTTATCGGCGGCCTGCTTCTCGGCACCGTCGCCTCGCTCTTCGTTGTGCCTTTCATGTTCTCCGTTCTCAAACGCCGCCCCGCCCCGCCCGCCGACACCTCGCCCGACACTCTCTCCGCCGAATCATGAACTTCGCCCGACTCGCCTTCTTCGCCCTGCTCCTTCCCGCCGCCGGCCTTCTTGCCGCCGACGCGCAAAAGCTCCAGCTCGTCAAACCCGAGCCCGCCCCGGCCGCCGAGCCGCTGCGCCTGCCCGCCCGCACCGCGCCCGCCGAGCAAGCCTACCTCTACTCCCGCGCCACCGGCACGCTGGCCGAGCGACGCGTTGATATCGGCGACGCCGTCAAAGTCGGCGAATTGCTCGCGGTCGTTTCCGCGCCCGAGGTCCTGCGCGCCGCCGAGAGGGCCGACGCCGCCGTCGCCCAGGCCGAGGCTCGCGCCGTGCTTGCCGA
>JAIYBI010000170.1 GCA_027488595.1 Opitutaceae bacterium
CAAGGCGACGGTGGGTGCGGCAGGTGCGGTCGTGTCTCCGCCACCGCTGGGCACGGTTGAGGATACCACAAGCTGCAATCCGGTGGTTCCTTGGAAATAGACATACTTTGTCGGTGAGCCAACGATGGTCGCAAAATTGGCTGAGCCGAAGTTTTGTATATTGCTTAGGTTACTGGCGGTGGCACCACCGATCAGGGTATAGGTGCCATCGGTGGTGGTGGCCCAAGGGACGACCTCGCCTTGGCTGCCGCCAACGAGGTTGGCGACACCGAAGTTATTGCTCAAGGTTACCGTGCCGTTCACGTTCATAGGAACATACGTGGTTCCGTCCAAGCCAACGGCGTAGAAGAAGAAATTGGCGGTATCCGCCAAGGTAAGATTCCCGCCGAGTGTTCCGGGACCGCCGATACGCGCCCCGGCTTGGACCACGACGTTTGAAGTCAGCGAAGCGGTGCTCGCCAAGGCCAGCGAAGCACCGGTGTTGACGGTTGTGTCACCGAGGTAAGTATTGGTGCCGGCCATGCGTAACGTAGTCGCCGCACTGCCGCC
This sequence comes from Opitutaceae bacterium, assembly GCA_027488595.1. GTDB lineage: Bacteria > Verrucomicrobiota > Verrucomicrobiia > Opitutales > Opitutaceae > IMCC26134_A. The sequence goes on from JAIYBI010000170.1 coordinate 550, forward strand.
CGCACGGGTAATCGTGAGTCCTCCACTGCCGGAGATTGAACCATTCAGATTAGTTCTCCGGTCAGCCGTGGACCAAGAGTGATCCACGGTAACATTCCCGTTAAGAGTGATATTACCCGACAAGGTAAGGCTGTTGTTGTTGGCACCAGCGCCATTTATCGACCGGTTGCCGCCGCCGATGACAGTTATATTGTTGGCGTAGCTGACCGTGGAGCCGTTGGATGCGCCCGGGACAAAGGTCAAAGCCGTATTAACGGTATCACCCAAGGTGCCGATGGTGATGTGCCCGGTGCCGGCAGAATTTGTGGCATTGCCGCGAATTTCGGCTGTTCCCCGTGCAATCGTGAGGTTACCACTCCAGCCAGTATTATTACCGGCCATACGAAAAAATCCGTTGTTTCCTCTCGCGAGCGTCAGCGCGCCAGGGCCGGAGATGTCGCCATTAACTACAATCCGCCGGTCGGTGTTGATTGCGTCTTGGTATAGATTCAGATCCCCCTCAAGCGTAACCGTGCCATTGAACGTATAAAATGTGTCACTCCCGGCACCGAAAGTGGCCACGCCCGAGCGAATGGTCCGGAAACCGCCCGAACGAACAATAATGTTGTTGCCGTAGGTTATATTCGAGTTGGCGACCGGGGATAAAAGCAAGCCCGCACCAAAGGCATTACCGGTCTCGCCCAAGATGATGGTTCCCGTGCCGGGCGAAATCTGACCGAGGGTTAAATTGCCATAAAGCTCTGCTGTGCCTTTACGGATTTCCAAGTTGCCCGACCAAGCAGTGTTATTCCCGCCAAAAGCGATACGACCAAGGGCAAAATTGCCTGATCCGCTTGTGCTGCTATTAATATTGTTAAATCCTTCGATGATCGCTGCACCCGAGCCGGTGAGGTTACGGCTGATGTTGATGAGGTTTTGTTGCGTCGTATTCGCAGAGATGGTCTGGATGGTAAGATTGCTGCCCAGATTAAATGCGTTGGCACCACTAAAGTTCAAACTACGGTTGGTCGTGTCGGTGTTATTAAAGGCAAGTGCGCTCGGGGCAGTGACGTTCACGGGGGGAGCCGGAGTCTTGTTGCCCGCGCTGTTCGTGTTATATTGTAGCGTTCCGCCGGCGAGGTTGATGCTGGATACCGCGTTGAAATCTCCCGCAGTTGTGAAGGCGTTGGCGATCAACCGGCCCCCGTTGACGTTCAGTGCGCCCGTAATGAGGTTGTTGTTGTCGGTCTGGAGCGTGCCAGTGCCGGTTTTTGTAAAGCTCAGGGTGCTGTTTGTCGAAATGGGGCGGGACAAACGAAGGAGCCCGGATCCGTTATGATCCACGGTCAAGTTTCCGCCGATTTGCAGGGTGTTCGCTGGAACACTCCCGAAGCTCAAACTCAAGGGATTGCCGAGAGTAATGTTTCCGGTCGCCCCGGCCTGAACGGTGATGGAGGGAGCGTTGGTTGCGTTGCCGAGGGTGAGACGATTGTCGGTTGCGTTATTCGTGAGAGTGGTCGAATAGCTCACGGCTATATCGCTAACCACTCCTGCACCAAACGTGAGGGACGAAACTGTGCGGCCAACCCCAAGGTAGGTGACGTTTCCGCTCGTGAGTCCGGAGGAGGTCGGGAAGGAAAGAGCCGTCGTAGCGTTGAAGGTGGGGAGGGTATCGCCAGCCCAGTTTTCAGCGGTTCCCCAACTCGCGTCGGCCCCGCCACCGTCCCAGGATTGCGCTTGAAGTGGGGACGCGGCGAAGAACGCGGCGGCAAAAGCCGCTGCGGAAGCTAGGGAGCGGAATGAGGCAGGGGGCATTTTCATGAGATGAGGGAGGGGTGATTGGGGTATGATTGATCCGTGTGACAACGCGCCAACGATGAATTGGGAGACGTCATTCTTGAGGGGTAAAAAGACGGGGATTCCTGATTTCCTGCAAAGACACTGTCCGCACTACCGGTCTTGGTCAATTCATTTTGTTTGAAAAGTGTCTGTATTCTTTGCCGACATCGCGCACCGGTGTAAGTCAGTCGTCCACCGTTTCTCTTGCATCGCCGCACGGGGGCCGAGGACACAAGGCGGACGAGGAGGTGGGCCGGGGATGTTTACGGTAATCGGCGACGCCGCAATCTCTGACGCGGTGCTCCGAAGGGGCCGCGATGGGTTCCCTTAGCTGCACCTCGCTGAGGCCGCTCCCTCGTCCGGCATTCTCTGCGTGCCCCAACCTGATACGAAGTCAGGCCCTGCGCCCGGACTTTCCTTGCGGGGCTGCTTTTATCCCTTCACCGCGCCGGAGGTGAGGCCGGCGATGAACTCTTTTTGCAAGAGGAGGAACAGCGCCAGCACCGGCGCGATGGAGACCAGCGTTCCAGACATGATCAGGCCGTAATCGGTGCCGTAGAGGCCGCGTAGTTGATTTATGGCTACAGAAAGCGGGAAACGCGCCGGATCCTGGAGCACGATCTGCGGACCGATGAAGTTGTTCCACGCACCAAGAAAGGTGATCATCAAATACGCGCCGATCATCGGACGCACCAGCGGCAGCACGATCGTGAAAAATATCCGGAACTCCCCTGCCCCGTCAATGCGCGCGCTTTCCAGCAAGGTGGCAGGCACGGCGTTGATCATGGACTGCCGGAACAGAAACACGCCGAAGGCCGGCGTCAGGCCGGGCACGAGCAGGCCGGCGTAGGTATCGAGAAGGCCGAGGTCGAAAAGCAGCTTGTAACCGGGGGCCATGAGGAGCGAGCCCGGGATGACCAGCGCGGCGAGCACCACGGAGATCACCCATTCGCGCCCGGGAAAACGAAACTTCGCCAGAGCGTAGCCTGCGAGTGCGCAGAAAAACGTGGCAAGCAAGGCGGAGGTGGCGGCGAGGAAAATCGAATTGGCCATGGCGCGGCCGATTCCCAGTTCGGCGAAGAGCCGCACAAAATTGGTGACCGTGAGCCGATCCCAAGCGACGCCCAGGAACCCATCGCCCAAGGGGAGAAAGTTCGAGGCGAACACGTCCGCGTTGGTCTTGAACGCGGCGCAGATGAGCCAGGCAAACGGCACGAGGGTGAAGCCGGCCGCCACGACCAGCGCGGTATAAACCGGCGCTAAAAGAAGGCGCTGACGTTGGGATGGGGTAAGTGACATGGTTTTAATAATTGAGTGAGGGAGCGAATGCGCCCGCGGATCTCAGCGCGGTAAGGGCAGGTTTTTAACCACGATGGACACGGATGAACACCGATGGCTGAAAATAGGGTAAGGCTTTGGTTTCGTTTTTCCTGAGTTCGGTGGGCGGGTTGCGGCTAAGAATTCCGTTTCGACTCCGGAGGCTTTGGGTGGCATGAGCGTCCCCTCCATGAGCTTGGATGGGGCTCGTTTTCATCCGTGTCTATCCGTGTTCATCCGTGGTTAAATGAGTCTCAGGTTTCAGGTCTCAGGTTTCGGCTCTCCAATGCCGCGCTCAGGACTCCTCCTGTCGTTTGCTGAACCACTTTTGGCCGATGGCGAAGGCTCCCATGAACAAGGCGAGCACCCAGCCAATCGCACTGGCATAACCGAGGTCCCCCGACACAAAGCCGGTTTGGTAGAGATACATCACGATGGTGAGGCCGCGGTTGTCCGGTCCAGCGCCACCATTCAGCAGCACGAAGGGCAGTTCGAAGAGTTGCAACGACCCTAGTAGTGACATGAGCACTACAAATGTGGCGATGGGTAGAATCTCCGGAAGAACGATGTGGCGGAAACGGTGCCATGGCCCGGCGCCGTCGAGCGCGGCGGCTTCCATCAGCTCCTCGGGCACGTTTTGCAAAGCGGCGAGGAAATAGATCATGTTGAACCCAACGTAGAGCCACAGGGCGGCGAGGATGAGCGCCGGCATGATGTAGAGCTGCAGCCAGGGAAACTCCGGGTCAAAGGCCGGAAACAGCCCGTGAATCGTGGTATTCACCAAGCCCGTGCGCGGCGCGAACATCAGGCCGAAGAGCAGGCCAACAAACACCAACCCGACCAGCGAGGGCGCGAAGAAAATCATGCGGAAAAAGGCCCGCCCTTTGAGCCCCGGCCGGTTGAGCAGGAGGGCGAGGCCGAGCGAGAGCGGCAGTTGCACGCAGACCGAGCCGGCGGCGAAGGTGGCCGTGTTGCCCACCGCCTTCCAAAACAGCGGATCGCCGAACATGAAGGTGAAATTCTCCAGCCCCACCCACGCCGAGGTCTTTGGGCCGAAGGTCTGCTGGAACGCGAGCATTACAGACTGGATCAGCGGCCAGACGAGAAACACGCCGAAGGTGAGCAGGAAGGGCGCGAGAAAGACCCAGGGCACCCACACCGGCTCAGCCCGGTAGCGACCCTTGGGGGCGGCAGGCGGCGCGGAGTGCACGGGACGGGAAGGGGCGATGACTTCGGACATGGGCGGTGTATTTAGATTTTAACTACGGGACACGAACGGCGCCGGGGACCGACGGTGCCGAAACGGAGGCGGGCACGGGGGCGGCTGCCGATACGGAAGCGTTCTCTTCGCGCAGGAAAACGTTTCGCTCGATCAGTTTCCTGACCTGCGCCTGCGCCGCTGCAACACGCTCGCGCGCCTCAGGCAGCAGGATTGCCGGATCGGAGATTTGCTCCCGGTTCACCCGTTCCACCAGCGCGATCAACACGTCGCAAAGGCGCGAAACCGCCATGTCGTTATAGGGCGAGCTGGTGCGCGCGGGCACATTGGCCGCCTGCGCGATGAAGAGCTGGCCGGAAATCTGGCCCGAAAAATAGGGATCGGGCGCGGAGAAGATCGGATCGCTCCAGGAGGCTTTGACGGGAGGGATGATGGTGGTCTTGGCGAAGAATTTCACGTGCGTCTCACGGTCGAGGTAGAGTCGCTTGGCAAAGGCCCACGAGGCCTCAAAATCGCGGGTTGTTTTGGGGATGCCGAGCATCGTGCCGCCAATCACACTGGTGCGGCGTCCGCCCTTTTCCCAGGCCGGCAGGGGCATGAGTTTAAGTTTGCCGGAGAGGTCGGGGAGATCCGACTTCCAGATGCCGCCCAGCCAGTCGGGCATGAGGGAGGCCAGCACGGTTCCGCGAAGCTTGAGAGTGTTGCCCGGCGCGGTGAATTCGGCCGCGTCCACCACTACGCGGCCGGGCCCGCCGCACCAGGTGGCGATGGTCGAGAGCAGGAAGGCGTTTCGTTCGGAGTCTAGGTGCGGGCGCCCCTGCGCATCGAAGAGCGTGCCGTCGGCCTGGAGGAGGAGTTGTTCGAGTAGCTGGCTTTGCGTGGCCCAAAAATTAAGAGGGTAACGCTCGGGAC
>JAIYBI010000290.1 GCA_027488595.1 Opitutaceae bacterium
AACTGGCGGAGGCCCCCGCATTGATCGTCGTGCCGCCGGTGTGGAGGTTGGTTGCGCCGAAGACGAAGGCTCCGGGGCCCGACAAGGTCAGCGCACCCGTCGCACCGACCACGTTTTGCACCGCACCCCCGATGGTGACGGTGGTATTCCCGGCCGCGCCGATCGTGCCACCGCCGGCGCCGAGGCTGATGGGCTGCGAGCCCGGCAGAGTTAAAGTCGCGTAAACATCGAGAACACCGCCGTCGAGCTCGATGGCTCCGGAGCCGAGGCGGTCGGACGCATTGATCGAAAGCTGCCCGCCGGTCACTCGCACGCCACCGGTAAAGGTGCTCGGGGCAGCCAGCACGAGCGCGCCGGCACCTGCCTTGGTGAGACGACCCACGCCGCCGCCACCGATGGACTGGGAGTAGACAACGTCGTTGCCGTTGGTGTTGATGGTCGCGCCGTTGACGCCGACCGTGAAACTGCGGGTGGACAAGTCAGCCGTGTTGCCGGTGCCATACTCGAGGGTCGCGCCATCCAGGGTGATGGCCGAACCGGTGCCCAAGGAGGTCGGGAGACCAAAGGCAAGCACGCCGCCACTGGCCGTCACGGAGCCGGAGAAGGTATTATTGGCGCTCAGCGAGAGCCGACCGGAGCCGGTTTTTGTCAGCGAGGACGAGCCGGAGACGACGCCGGTCAGCTCGAGCGCGGAGCCCGGATCGGTGACCACGGAGAACGGCGAGGCGAGCGAGATCGGGGCGGAGATCGTGTGCGACCCGGCAGCGACGGAGATTGACGCGGCGAGCGCACCGTTACTCAGGGTGAGCGCGCTGTTCGAGGGTGAACCGGAGGCAAGGGTGTAGCTCTGCGCACTGGAGAAGACGATCCCGGCCACGGTGCGATCACCGTCGAGAGTGACGGTGGACGGCGCGGCGAGTTCGGTATTCAAGCGGGCGATGAAGTTGCCCGATGGCAGGCCATTGGACCAAGCGCCGGAGCCGCCCCAGCTTCCGCCGGCCGTGGAGGTCCAGTTGGACAACACGGCGCCTTGCGCGACGCTCAGGGAAATCTTTCCGGCGGCGGCCGAGAAGGTGTAATCAAAACCGGCCACGCCGTTCACAACCGCGAGCGAGCTCACGCCCGCACCGAGAAGGGTGCCTGAATACTCGATAAGATCGTAGGTGCCGGGGGTGGAGAATTGCGAAGTGCCGCCGGCCTGGTAAAGGGTGACGGCGCCACCGTTAAGGGTGAGGGATCCGGCAGGCTGGACGACGATGCGGTCGTTGCCGCCGGCGGGATTTATCTCCAGCTCCAGCTTCGAACCTGCGACCAAGGTAAGCGCGCCGACAGTCAAATTACCCAAGCCGGAACTGCCGGGAGCGATTTTAGAACCTGATAGAGTGGACACCGAACCGGCAATCGAGCCTGTGCCCGATAGCGTGCCTGCCGCGCCAACCGTGACTGAGCCGGAACCCGTGGCTGAACCGCTCAGGTTGGTGAGCTCCAAGGTGCCTGCGGAGATGGTGGTGTTGCCAGAGTAGCTGTTCGCGCTGCCGAGCGTCAGGCGACCGGTGCCGGCCTTGGAAAAGCCGCCCGTGCCGTTGCCGCCGATGGCATTTGCGAACACGACATCGTTGACGCCGACATCCACGATGCTGGCACCTGAAGAAAAGGTAATGGCGCGGGAGGAAAGATCCGGGGCCACGCCGGAGCCGAGCGCCAGACGCCCGCCCGCGAAGTTGAGAGCGCCTCCGCTGCCCAAGGCCGAGGCTCCCTGCATGGTGAGGGTGCCGGCGTTGAGATTGACTGCGCCAGTGAAGTCGCTGACGCCGCTTAGCTGGATATCGCCGCTGCCGATGTTGGTGAGCGAACCGTTGCCGGTAATAACGTTGCCGACCGCAAGAGTGCCCGTGCGGTTAAACACCAGCGACGCCCGATTTCCGATCGTGCCCAAGGGCAGGTTGCCCGTCGCGGTGTTGTTACCCACCTGGTAAGTGCCGCCCTGGATGGAAAGACCGCCGCCGACGCTGGCGTTGTTTGCGGTGTGATTGTAGGTCGAGGTGACGATGACGCGACCTGGCCCGGTTTTGAGCACCGAGGAGTTTAAGGTGTGAGTGGAAGAGATAGTCGGAACGTTGAAGATGAGATCCGCCTCGGTGTTGTGCTGGTGAAAGCTCAGCAGCCACGGCGTGTTGCCGATGCGCCAGGTGCCGGTGCCGCCGATGATGACGTTGGATTTGCCCACGCCGGATGTAACCATGATCCCCGTCGGCATGGTGACGGTCGACGAACCGGACGGCGCATTGACCACCCAGTCTCCATACGTGGCAGGAACGTTGGGATCGTATCCGATCGAGGGGTTGGTAGAGCCGAGACGCGGAACGGAAAAACGCAGGCCCTGCGGTTGCCAGCCATTCGCCATGGAAAATCCTGTCACGGGTGCCCCGGAAGCTTGTCGCTGGTTCACGACATTCACCACGGAGGACAGATTTTGACCGGCAGTGGCGCTGCCCATCGCCGGGCTCGCGGTGGTGATGACGTTGTTCAGCGGAACGGTCTGGAAGGTGCCCACCCCTGGCAGACTGACCACAGCGGCTGAATTCGGGATGCCGACCGCCGTCAATGAATGCAGCGGCACCACGTTTTTGTTCGAATCCATCGCCGCAAAATCAAGGCTCGCGCCGGTCCCTATGGTCGCACCCGGGATGATGGTGTTGGCCGTATTCCCCCCCACATAGGTGGCGATACCGCCCGTCAACTTAACCGTTCCAGTGCCCGAAAGGTTGAAATGCAGATGGCTGCCACCGCTAAAAGCATTGCCCACCGGAGGAGGGCCGCCAGCGCCGTCGCCGAGCCCGCGCTTAAGGGGGCCCCATAACTGAACGGTCGCTCCATCAGCCACCGACCAAGTCTGGCTCGTGCGAGAGCGCAGCGTCACGGTTGGAGTGTCCAACTGAATCGTGGTTCCCGAAGTCGCCGCGGAGGCGTTGAGACCGGCAGCGCCAAGGGTTAACTCAACGGCACTTCCGCCGCTGCTGAAGCTATTAATCGTCTGGTTGCCGCTATTGCCGATAAACTTAAGGCCCGACCATGACGTGCTGATAGAAAAAGTGGCGAGTGTGTCGGCAGGCACACTGCTGTCCCATACGGCCACATCCACGTCGGTGGGAAGAGTGCCGGCGACCCAGCTTGAGGCGGAGAAAAGATCGTCCGAATTGGGGGCTTTAAAGATATCGGCCGCTTGCAGAGGCGCACCGGCCGCTAGCAGCAAAGCCATACCGAATTTACGCGAAACGAGGGGGGATTTGGATGAGTTCATGGGGTATAAAGTTGAAAATGAATAAGCTGATTGGACGGGTGTGAAACGGGGCTAAACTTAGCGATCCAGGCGCAGCCAGTTGGTATCGAACGCTCCGTTGCCACCGGCAGAGGGGTTGACCATCAAGGAAGAGCTGGCGTTGCCATCATTCCACGCCAACGACCTCACGCTGCCGTCCATAAAAACCACGTTCGGCTTAGCCTTGTGGCGTGCGAAGGACGGATACTGGCCGCGAACAGTGTTGGAATTCTCGAGTCTTAACGAAAGGTCATTGAGGCCGCCCGGGGCACCCACATCGGACAAAAGACCCGTTGCCGGAATGTGCTGACGCTCGATCAACATGATCGTCCTCGCCGGCGAGGTGGCGCGATTGAGCGGAACCTTGGCCGCATCCACCGTGATACCGTTTATATGGGGAACGACGGCCACGTAGGTGGTGCGCTGGGGACTGTTCAAAAGCCTCACCGCACTGTCGTCAAACGTCGGGCATTTCTGAAACTCTCCAAAGGCCTGCGAAGTCCCCTGGGTGGCACCCGCGTTCATGTAACGCGTGTAAGGCGGGGGCTCCGTTGCCGTTCCGCCCACTTGGCACCAAGGCTGGCCCCGTGGCGCATTGAAAACGAGATAGTTGCCGCGGTTATCGTTGGCATAGAGCGTAAACGCAGTGGCCCACTGGCGGAGCTGGCTCTTGCACGTGGCATTGCGGGCCGTCTCGCGCACCGCACCCACAGTCGGAATCAAAATCGCGGCTAGAATGCCGATGATCGCAATCACGGTCAGAAGCTCGATCAGGGTAAAAGCCGAGGCCCGGCGCGAAACGCGAAGACTACGAAAAGGGGTTTTCATGGGGAGTATCGGCTAAATCAGTAAAATATATGATGTAATCAATAAAAAATAGCGGTTTATTTTCATGTAAATTAAATCATTACTCAGTAAAATATCTTGAAAGCATCTGTATAACAACGATTTCACGTATAAACTATAATGAAAATACCCAGATCTACGCAAAGTCATTTCCAGAGTGTTTTCCGTCACTCGTTTTTTCCGAGAAGCGACGTTTTTCCACAGGCGTTAAGCCCCGGGCTACCGTGATCCCGCGAACAAACGCCCCCCCCTGCCCCGGACGGCATTAAACTCCCTGCGTCGCCTCATGCTGTTTCACATCCAAAAACCTGCGGGGCGCCCATCTCATCGGTCGCCGCGCTTGGTGCGTTGTTGAAACACTCTAAAAACACCATGCATGCACCCGATCAACCCACGGCGATTGAAAATGCCGTTTTCAGTGACCACGCAGCGCAAACCGCGGCGAAATCACCACAGAGCCTAAGTCATTCCGGGCGGGAGCACCAGCGTCGGCGTCAACAAGGTCGCCACGAGCTTCATCTCGGGGTTCTCCAGGCGCCACAGCAGAAGATCCACCGCTAAACGCCCTAACTCCACCCCGTGAACCGACACCATTATCGGCTCCGGCTCAAGATGCTGCGGTGCGAAATCCCGATCCCCGCCAATCATCAAAAAGTCTTTCATCGGTTTGAGTCCGCGACGAATCAACTGCTCATGCAGATACCCGCCTAACTCATTGGCTACAAACAACCCATCCGGCCTCGGCGACATTGCGGAAAACTCATCCGCCAACGTGCACGCCGCCCTGAACTTGGCCGCCGAGTCAGAAGCCTGCGTAAACCCTTCGCCAATAAACCGGCACGCAATCCCTCGTTGTTCCGCCCGGCAGGCAAAACCCGCCGCACGCATGCTGTAAAAACGGCCCAGGTTGTCCGCGTAGGTCACGCAAACCACGTTCTTGCAGCCGCGATCCGCAAAACAATCCAGCGCGTCAAACCCTAATCGCTGGTGGTCCGGCCTCACCCGGTCTCCCCATTGGTTCGAGCCCGGCGATAACAACCACACCGCCGGCAACACTTTCAACTTCGCACAGACCTCCGCGCTCGGCTCAGGCCCGTGCAACAGCACCCCATCCACTTCCTCCGCCGCCACCGCCTGCGGCAGTCTCCCTTCCGTATCCACATAATCCGCAATAAGATTCACCCGATGCATCCGCAGGGCAGCCGATGCGCCTTGGAGCATGTCCATGCCGGTCAGGGTCGTCGCAGAGGATCTGCCTCCAGTCCACAAAAAGGCCACCGTCTTGTGCTTCAAGCGCCCGCGCTTTTCCAATTTGCGTCCTCTTCGCTCCGTCGCCAAAGCCGCGCGATAATTGAGCGTGCGCATCGCCTCCTCCACCCGCCGCACCGTCCCGGGATTCACCAGATGAGGATCATTCAACACCCTCGACACCGTCGCGATTGATACTCCCGCCGCCTTGGCAACACTCGTAATAGACATTCACCCGATCCTGATTTTTCATGAAAATCACGCAAGCCATAAATTGTCGTCGCCCGTAACGCCAACCAGTCTCAAACCATAGTCCATCAAGGTTGTCAGACAACTTTGATCGATCCGCCTTTCACCATTTTTCAGTGTTACATCCCTTGTTAGCGTCCGGTCTTTCATTGCCAGCCCACCCCACCCCATGCGCCCCCTC
>JAIYBI010000247.1 GCA_027488595.1 Opitutaceae bacterium
CCGGAGCCACCTGGCGTGTGCGGCTCGACTCCGCCACCGCCTACGACCAGCTCACCCTCGCCGGCGCAAGCTCCACCGCCACCCTCGGCGGCATCCTCGACATCGTCGCCGCCCCCGGCCTCCCCGCCGGCACCCGCTTCCGCATCCTGCGCAATCAGGGCAACCCCGCCGCCCCCGTTTCCGGCCTCTTCGCCGGTCGCGCAAACCGCACGCCGTTCACCGCATCCGGTCGCACCTGGTATCTCGACACCAACGTCGGCTCCGGCGGCGACCTCGACCTCGTCCTCGCCAGCGACCGCGAACTCTGGCGCCAGACTCACTTCGGAACCCTCTTCGCCTCCGCCAACGCCGCCGACCTCGCCGACCCGGACGGCGACGGCGTCCCCAACCTCCTCGAATACGCCCTCGGCACCACCCCCGCCGATGCCGCCTCCGTATCACTTCCGTCCGTTCAGGTTTCAGGTCTCAGCCCTGAGCCCTTGTTTCTCCAACTCGCCTTCCTCCGCGCCCGCTCCGACCTCACCTACCTCGTCGAGGCTTCGTCAACGCTCGCACCCGACTCGTGGACCACAATCGCCACCAACCCCGGCACCGTCGGCCAGTCCGTCACTGTCACTGATTCGGTATCCATAAACCCCCGACGCTTCCTCCGCCTCCGCGTCACCAGCCCCTGATTCCCCGGCGCGCGCAGAACGCCATTGGTCGTTGGTCATTCCGCGTCGCCCACCATCTTCTCCCCCGAGGCGTGCATGAATCAGACTGCTTCCACGTTCAACTTATTGAACTAGACCGAAGTCGCCAGCCAGCCCTGGTTTTCCATTGTCTCGGGGTTTGTTCCCCCGCCGACGTCCTCCCCGCCTCCGCGTCTCCCTTCCCCCGCAGAGAGCGTGCCCGCCGCCTAATCCTTTTCGTTTCACGCTCCACCCGCCCACAGCCCTCCGATGAACCCCCTTGGACCACCCTCCCCCCGACCGAGCCTGCTTCGCGGTTTGCTGGTGCCTTTTCTCCTCGCCGGTGCGACAACGCTCCTCGGCAACCAGGCCCCTTGGCCCGGCACCTATAAGATATCCCCCTTCGACCGCGCCCGACTCACCGAGTCCGACGTCGTCGGGCCGGAAGGACGCGTCTTCCCCGACTTCACCTACGCCGGCATGCTCGGCGGCATCCCGGTCGTCCCCGTCGTGCAGACGCTCTCAGCCACGTCGGGTCAGGACATCTCCGCGCTGCTCGAGCAAACCGCCGCCCAGGTCGGCGCGGCCGGCGGCGGCGCCATCCTCCTGCCCGAGGGCACCTTCAACCTCGACTCCCCGGTCTACGTCTCGGCCAGCAACGTCGTCATCCGCGGTGCCGGCGCCGACAAGACCCGCCTCCGCTTCACCTATCGTATTCCCGCCGGCGAGATGGTGTTCTTTCGTCTCCAACCCAACCAGACCATCGGTCCCAGCGCCCTTATCGAGATCCAGGTCAACCCGCGTGACCTCCAGGCCGTCGAACTCCGCTCCGGTCCGTCCAGCGATCCCACGGCCGTGAGTTTCGCCCGTCGGGTTCGTGCCGACCATTGGGGCGATACCTTCGCGCTCCGCATCAGCGCCGGCACCGTCACGAGTCAGCTCGGCACCGGAGTGCGCACCATCACCGGCGTCGCCGAGTATTCCGACGGCCGCCGCATCGAGCGGTCGATCACCCTCAATATCATCGCGAACGGTCCGTTTGAAAACACTCCGCAACAGCTCGCTGCGATCAATTTCAATGGTCGCGGCCACACCTCCAACCCCATCTTGCTCGTCGGCGACGGCCTGCGCGGACAGCGCACCGTCCGGCTCGCATCCGGACACGGCTTTACCGTGGGGCAGCGACTCACCTTAGTCGCCCCGGCCAGCGCCCGCTGGCGGGCGCTCGTCGGCCACACCCCCTCCTGGGACACCCAAGCCCAAAACTTTTACGAGGTCGCCGCCGTGTCCGGCCAAGACGTCACCCTCAATCAGCCACTCCGCCACGATTTTCTCGCCGCCGATGGCGCCTTCGTCCGGCGCATCCAAACCATCTCCAGTGTCGGCGTCGAAGACCTCACCTTGGAACAGGTCGTCGTCCCCGGCCAGCCCGCGCCGGGCCCAGTCGATCCGCTCACCCTTTGGCACGCCATCGACGACGTGTGGACCAGTGGCATCACCACCTCCTTTGCCTGGGGCGCGTGGCTGCGCGGCGTCACCGTGGAGAACCCCGGCCGCAACCCCGCCTACTTCCTCCTCTCCAAACACGTCGAGGTGCGCGATTGCACCTTCAACAACGCGATCTTCAAGGGCGGCGGCGGATCCGGCTACGTCGGCTTCGACCGCACTTGGGACAGCCTGATGGACAATGTTTCGGCGACCGACCTCCGCCACGGCCCCAACTTGCAGTGGAACTCTTCCGGAAACGTAGTCCGGAACGGCCGCTTCCTCCGCAGCGACGCCCAGTGGCACGCCGGCTGGACCCTCGAAAACCTCTTCGAAAACAACATCATCGACTCGCGTGGAACCAACGGTTCCTACGGGCACGCCTTTTACGCTTCAGGCCCGGCCAGCAGCTCCCACGGCCCGCAGGGCCCGCGCAATGTAGTTTACAATAATGACGTCATCGGTCGCCTCGACGGACTTCACATGCTCGGCGGCAACGAGAATTGGCTGATCCTCCACAACCGCTTCGATGTCGGCAACGGCACCGCCAACGGTCGCGCCGTCTACGCCAAGGAAAAGAGCTTCGACCACATCATCGAGGGCAACGTCTTCATCCTTCGCCGTCCCATGTCCTCCGCCGTTTCCCTCGGCGCCGATTCCGTCGGCATCGAGCTCGTCAACAACGCCTTCTTCGGGGTAAACGCCCCGCTCGTCAGCTTCGCCGGCCCGGGCGTCGCCCTCGCCCGCGATTCCGGCAACACGCAGTCCACCACCGTCCCCTCGACCACGCCCGCCCGGCCCGCGCCCGCTGTGCCTTCAATCTTCCAGTGGCAGCGCGACAATCTCGCCGCCGTCCGCCGCCAGCAACAGGCCGCCATCGCCGGCCACACCGCCGTCCCGCCCGACAACACCCTCGAACTCTCCGGCTACGATCTCGGCGGCGTTCCGCTGCTCCTCCTCGGCGGCTCCCTCCGCGCCTCCTCGCCCGTAACCGTCTCCACACCGCTGGAGGTGCTCTGGCCCTCGTCCATCAACACCACCGCCGATCTCACCCTCACCGGCACGGTGTCCGGCCCCGCCTCTGGCTCCGCCACCCTTGCCGTCACCTCCGGCTCGGTCGTCCTCGCCACCTCGCTGCCCGCCTCCGTGCCGGTCGTCGTCGGTCCCTCCGGCACACTCGGCGGCGCCGGCTCGCTCGCCGCGCCGCTCACCGTCCAAGGGCGCATTGCACCCTCAGGCGTCGTTTCGGTCCCCTCGGCCCAGCTCGCCTCGACCGCCACGCTCGCCATTCAAGCCACCAAGACCGGCGGCACTCTCGCTGCCGGCCGCCTCCAGGTTTCCGGCGCGCTCGAGCTGGGCGGTCGGCTCGTCCTCACGCTGGGCGGCGATGAGCTCGCCGCCGGCGACGTGCTCACCGTGTTCTCCGCCGGCTCCCGCTCCGGCGATTTCTCTTCGGTCGAACTGCCCTACCTTGCGGGCGACGTCGCCTGGGATCGCTCCCGCCTTGCCTCCCACGGCGAGCTGCGCGTCGTAGCCTTCCCCGCGACCACCTCCGTCGCCGAGCGCCGCGAGCGCCTTCTCGCTGAATCCGTCGCCGCACCCGGCGCCCGCGAACCCCTCCTCCTCGCCCTCGCCGCCTTCGCCCGCGGCGACGACGCCGCCGGCCGCGCCCTCGCCGCCTCCCGCGCCTCCACGCTCGTCTCCAAAATCAATACCGCCCCCTCGCTCGACGACACCCTGCCGCTCTGGCTCGCCGCCGACCTCGCCATCCGCCACGCGTCCCGTCTCGACACCACCACCGTCAACCAGCTCCGCGACGCCCTCACACGCTACACGCTCTACCAAAACGCAACCCTGCCCCAGCACCGCGCCGCAGGCGCCGTAGCCCGCTACCTCGGCAATCAGGCCTTCGGCTCCTCCGCCTTCACCTCGCTCGGCATCTCCAACTTCTGGCGCTCCGGCGATGTCTCCGCTTCCAGCGAGATCAACGCCCGTCTCACCAGCGACGCTCGCACTGGCTTCACCGACCACGCCTCCCGGCCCTACGTCTGGCAACAGCTCCTGTCCACCTTGAGCGTCGCCCAGCTCGCCACCACCGCCACCATCCGCGACGGTGCCGCGCTCGCCTACGAGGCCGGCCTCGCCCAGCACGCCCCGGTCTGGCTCCGCGGACACCTCGGCGCGCTGCCCGCGCGCTCCTTCCCCGATATCGTCGGCCAGCGCCCCTCCGGCTCGCTCGGGCTCTTTTGGTTCCACTTCGGCGGCCCCTTCCCGCCCGTGCAAAACGAGGCCGCCCTGCTCGCCGCCGCCTTCAACCCCACGGTCTCACCTCTGCTCGAACTCGCCGCCACGGACCGCTCCACCGCCTTTTCCACCCGCTCGCGACTCGACTCTACCCATCGCTCATCCTGGGTCGACTCCGACTACGCCCTCTTCTCCGACGGACCCGCCTCCAACGCCGGCGCCGATTCCCACCCCGGCGGCGTCGCATGGACCGGCTCCGATGCCGCCCGCAACAGCCTGCTCTGGCTTGGCCGCCCCGCCCGCGACGACGCCACCGTCGCCACCGCCGGCACCCACGGGCGAAACACCAGCCAAGCCAAGGAGACGCTCGCCCGCGACGCCGTGCTCCACATTTTCAACATTCCCGCCGACGACCCCATTCCCTACGCCCTCGCCCACCTGCCCGGCGGCCACCTCGCCAGCATAGACGAGGGCGCCTCCGGACGGCTTTTCCTCCACTACGGACCCGTGCTCGTCGCGCTGCGTTCCGAGCAAGCCTTCACCTGGTCGCCCGCCACGCCGCCCTCCACACCCTCCGCCACTCCGTCGCCCGGCGACTCCGAACTGCGCATACCCGGCACCCGCTTCGCCGTCGCGCTCGAGACCGCCCGGCCGGCCGACTTCGCCGGCGCCATGCCCGCCGACCGCCTCGCCGCCTTCCGCGCCGCCCTCCTCGCACGCCCGGGTCCGGTCAGCACCGCCGGCACGCCGCCCTCCGCCACCTACACCACTCGCTGGGGCGAGGCGCTCCGCGTCGCGCTATCCGCCGACACCACCACGCGGCCCGTCAGCCGCGAGGGAGTGCCGGTCAACTTCAACACCTGGCCCGTCCTTGAAAGCCCTTGGACCTTCCTCGACTCCACCGGCCCGCTCGTCCTGCGCTCCGCCGCCCGTCGTGAGTTGCTCGATTTCACCGCCCGCACCCGCTCCGTCCAGATCGCCCCCGCCGTCTACGCGACGTCGTCCGCGCTCACCGTCGCCATCGGCCAGGCCCTCGACCTCGATCTCGCCACCCTCGCACTCGCCGCGCCCGAGTCCCCAGGCCCACTCGCCTACTTCGTCCGAGACGCCGTCGGCGGCTCCGTCCAGCTCCTCACCGACGGCCGCACCGCCCGCTTCACCGCCGGCCCCGCCACAGGCCCCGCCTCCTTCCGCTTCGCCGCGCGCGCGCCGGGCATCGATCCCTCGCGCTTCGTCTGGCACTACGACTACGAGTCCGATCAGCTCGCCACCAACACCGCCCCCGACGTCTCCGGCCACGGGCTCAACGGAACGCTCTCCATCGCCGGCACCGGCACGCGCAGCCTTTCCTCGCAGGTCCCCGCCGCTCTCGCCGCCACAAGCCTGCGCTCCCTTCAGCTCGACAAATCCACCGGCAACGGCGCCCGACTCCGCCTCCTCCTTCCGCCCGCCACCCACGATCTCAGCGACGCCGACTGGACTTTCTCGACCTGGTTCTGGCGCTCCGCCAACACCGGGATCGACACGATCTTCTACATCGGGGCCGGAGACGGCTTCAGCGGCGACGGCGACGAACTTCACCTCTACGTCGCGGACGCCGGCGCGCTCCGTCTCGATCACTACAACACCTCCAACGTCGTCACCACCCAGCTCCGCCCGACCACTGCGGTCGCCTCCCAGACCTGGCGCCACGTCGCCCTGGCCTTCACCCGCTCCGGCCTCAACACCGGCACGCTTCGCCTCTACCTCGACGGCGTCCTCGTCGGCACCCGCGAAAACATCGCGTGGAGCCTCAACCAAAGCGCCCAGCTTGTGATCGGCGGGGTCACCTTCACCTCCGCCACCGCGGTCGCCCGCTGGTTCGGAGGCCGCCTCGATGACACCGCCCTTTTCTCCCAAGCCCTCTCCGCTTCCGATATCGCCAGTTTGGCCCGCATGTCCGTCCGACAATTCACCGGCTTGGAGGGCTCAGCCACCGCGACGCTCCAAATCGCCACTCCCCTCCAAAGCTGGCGCCTCACCCACTTCGGCCAGACCGCCGCCACCGGCAACGCAGCCGACCTCGCCGACCCCGACGGCGACGGCGCGTCCAACCTCATAGAATACGCCTTCGGCACCACGCCAACCTCCGTGACCTCCGTTTCGTCTCCCTCGCTCCAGCTCACCGGCGCCACGCCCGGGCCACTCCTCCTCACTTTCACCTTCCCCCGCATCGCCGACCCCATGCTGACCTACCGCGTCGAAGCCGCCACCAGTCTCGCATCCGCCGACTGGACCGAGATCTGGCAATCCACCGGCTCCGCTAATCTCTCCGGCTCCGTTACCGTGACCGACACCGTGGACCTCTCCACCGCCGCCCCGCCCCGCCGTTTTCTCCGCCTCCGCGTTACCGCGAATTGACGGCCTTTCCGCGACGCGGCGAGTCTGCGGGATCTTATCGGGCCGGGACGCCGGCGGCGGAGGCGCGAGCCTGCGCTTCGCGAATCTCGGTCGCATGATCGCGCGCCCCAAATGGCGCGAAAAGAAGCCACGCCGTGACCAACCTCGGGTAGTAGGCGCCGCCCAAAGGCACTCCTGTCCCCACATGGATTTGATCGGACACCGTCTGCTTGGCTGCCGAAACCTGCAACCAGCGCACAAACTGGGTCCACGCCGTGGGCGCGAGCATTGGCGCCGGACAGTTCTCCAGCCATGCCAGCGTGGCGAGGCAGAGCGCGATCTTCGAAGGCCAGGTGTTTTCCGAAGTGCTGGATAGCCGCAGCCCGCCGGACTCGGCGTCCAGGCATACGCCCGGCCTTAAACAGGTCCTGGCATGTGCTCGCAGGCGATCCAACAACGCCGGATAACGCAGCAGAACGGTGCCCAAGCCGCAAAAGACCGGCACTGCCAGCGGATCGAGGGCCGCGAAAACCTTGGAGCTGCCACCCTCAAGCAGGTTCGGCGGGAAAGCCCCGGCCTCGTCGAGGAAGGATTTCTCCAACGTCCGGGCGGCCCGGTCCGCGAGAGCCCCGGCTGCCTTCGCGCTATCCGCGTCCCCGCAGGAAGCCGTCCAGGCCTGCAGCATCAGCGCCGCGCACCAAGTCTTGACCACGATGTAGACGCTTCCTCTCGACTCCTGCAGGGCGTGGTCGAGCGCGTCGTAGGTGGTGACCTCCCGTCCGATGCCGGCCCGCGCCGACTGGGCCCGCAGGATGCCGTCGCGTCGCAGCGGATCGAAATGCTCGCGGTTCTCCATGCTCGCGACCAGTTCCCGGGCGATCGCAAGCCGCCCGCGCGCCCACGCCTCGTCTCCTCCGGCGATGGCGTATCCGGCTGCGCAATACACTCCGTTCAGCAACTGCTCCGTGGTCATATAGGCGTAGACCCCCTCCTTGTCGGTCTGCTCATAGCCACTGAATCCCGGGGGCGAGTAGGCGGTATAGTTGCCCTGGTCGTGCGTGAACGAGATGCCCCCGGGCCTCAGCGCCCGGGCTTCGCCGTCGAACCGCACCGTGTCGTGATACGCGTAACGGTCGATGAAGCCGTCCACGAGGTTCCGCAGCACGTCCGGATGATGCGCCAGCTCGAAAGCCAGATGATCCGCCGCCAGGTCCAGGGTGTTTCTCCAAGCAAACTGCCCCTCGCACACGCTCCACTTCAGCGCCCCGCCTTCCTCGCGCAGCAGCGAAGCGTTTGCGTAGTAGCCCTGGGCGACCTGCGCCATCATCGCCCGGTGCAACGGATCGGGTATCCACGTCCGCCAACGCTCCTCGATCCGCCGCGCGTCCGCGCGCAACGAATCCGCCTCGGCGAGCGCGTGCCGGCATACCGCCTCCACCGAGGAAAAGTGCCGCGTGTAGGCGTAGGCCGCCCGCACGCCTTGGACCGCCTCGCCGCTGCGATAGAAACCAAAAACCGCGGACAAAACGCGTTTCTCCCCGGGAGGAATCCGAAACGCCACGCCGCCCTGGTTCCCGCCGGGATGGATCACCGGAACTCCAGCCTCTACCCAGGCGGCGACCGCCCCCGCGCGCACCGTGAAAACATCCGCCGAGGACTGGGCCGCAAGCGCCCAACGATCTTGAAACGCCACTCCGGCCAGGTCGGAGGCCGACCAATCCAGAGGCCGCATCCGTCCGGGGCCGGCGTAGGCTAGGCCCAAAAATCCCGTCGCCGCTTCGTCGCCGCCCACGTTGTCGATCTCCAATTCCAAAAGCAGCGCAGGCAGCACCACGGCGGCATCGGTCTCTCCATCGTCGCGCAGCTCCAGCGATCCGCGCGGAGAAGTTACCCGAAATCGCAGACCGGTTGCGGCGAACTCGTCGACTGCGGGGCCCAGCGATCGCTTCATCTCGCCCGGGGAAACCAGCCGCCACGTTTCGAAGGCGCGCGGGGAAACCGTGCCGGCCATCCGGCCTTCGTAGTCGTCGCTTGATCGCGAGGTGAAAAACGGCAACGCGATCGTTTTCCCGGGACCGCGGCTGCAGGCCACGATCAGATCGCCGCTCGCCTGCACACCCAAGGCTTCGGTTTCGATGCCGACGCCGC
Source organism: Opitutaceae bacterium (assembly GCA_027488595.1). Classification (GTDB taxonomy): domain Bacteria; phylum Verrucomicrobiota; class Verrucomicrobiia; order Opitutales; family Opitutaceae; genus IMCC26134_A. The sequence goes on from JAIYBI010000247.1 coordinate 8,928, forward strand.
CGCCGGGCAGGCCGAAGGTCAGGCTCGACCACGCCCCGATGGGCGAATGGTGCGTCATGAACAGTGCGGTCGATTCTCCCGGATGCTCCGGGACGGTTGGGGTTTTGGAAGATTGTGTCATTGCTTTAAAATGTCGGTTCTCGTTCGGGAGGGGTGGGCGGGTTCGCCGTAAGAGGCATCGGACGAACAGGCCTTGGGGATCACGCGCATGGGGCGGCCTCGGCTTCGTGATGCATCGCGCAAACCTTAGACTCAAGCATGAGCACCGTTTGATGGTGCCGGGCGGCTTCGCCGCCCATGCCGGTGATCGCGGTGCGGGGGGGATGGTGCGCGGAACGCATGGCCGGTGGCATCACTTGACGGGCTCGCCGGTGGCTGCGAACGAGATCAGGCGAAGCTCCCACTGCCGACCGGGCCCGTTGCCGGGAAAATCAAGCGCATCCATGTAAAACCCGACTGCGGTCACCTCGTCCAGCGCCGCCTCGAGCATCTTTCCTGGTCTCTCGAAATTCGCGAAAATCGAGACGGACGGATCGAACTCCACCCATTCGAGGGTGTGGAGCGGAGGCCGCCCCGAGAAGCGTTTGGACTCGACCGTGCCGACCGCTTCCTCGCTTCTGCCCCGGCCAGGGCGGCCGAGGAACGCCGTGCTGACGTAGTATTTTTCTCCTACGCGCACCACCCAGCGATGCCGCAGGCGCTCGTTGTAGGCCTTGTTGCCGGTAAAATTCAGAGCCGAGAACGAGAGCCCGCCCAGCTTGAACTTGGGCGTCGGAAAGACCACGACGGCGGCGACCGAGAAGGTCTCCGTCTCGGGCCAGTTGCCCTGCGCCGTGAGGGTGATCGTGTCCTGGAAGCGATCCGCTCCGTTTGCGAAGTCATCCTGCACGACGCACTTCTCGGGCAACACCGTGAGATTGATCGGCGCGGAGGCGCGCACCTCGTAACCGAGCGAAAAAGCGGGGCCGTAGTAATTCGCCTCGGGCGAGGCAGGCCCGAAAGCGTAGATCGTATGGATGGAAGAGCGGGCCGGCTTCGGTGGACGCGCGAGTTCCACGTCCCCTCCTTGGGTGATGTAGCTCGATCCGTTAAAACTCAGGATCGGCTGCTCGGCTCCGACCGGGCCGGCGACGGCCGCTGTAACTGCTAAACCGATACAGACTATCTTCCATTCGAGCGCGCGGAGGAGTTTCTTCATGGGGTTGGGAAACCCACCATGCATGTCGCACAGGCCGGGTCAGTCTCACTTTATTTCAATACGTTGAAATTATCTCCTTTTTTCACCGGCCTTCCCGTTTTCCCGAGAAAGAACGCGTGCAATTCAACCTTTTGAAACGAAAACAATTTGAGCCGCGGTCCCGCGACGAGCACCCTCGCCCTCCTCACCCCATGCACACCAAAAAAATACTCCCTTCTTCGGCGCTCCTCGCGCTCCTCGCCTCAATCACGGTTCCGACTGTAGCGCTCTCGCAAACTTGGTCCGCCCCCGGCGACGGCAACTGGTCAACTGGCTCGAACTGGACTCCGGCCTCCATCCCCGGCAGCGGCAACACCGCCACCCTGAACGACACCTCCTCCAATCGCACCGTCACCTATGATAGCGGAGCCTCGGGCACAGTGGGCACTTTGGTCATCGACCAGACTACGGCCGGTTTCACCAACACGATTAATCTTCAGCGAAGTCTCATCCTGCAAAACGCCCTCACGCTCGGCGCCTCCGCCGGCACCGAACAAGTCATCGTGGGCAGCACCGCTGGCGGAGGCTTCTCCCTCACCTCTTCCAACGGCACCACTCTGAACTCCGGCGGCGTGCTCGCCCTGAGCGCGACCACCAACACCGGCGGCAACGGCTTCCAGGCGGGAAGCACCAATGCCAATACCGCCATCACCATCGCCGGCGGCACGCTCTTGGTGCAGGCCACCACCGGCAACTTCACTGCGGGTGCCGCGAGCAACACGGTCAACGGCATCCTGAGCATGACCGACGGTATCATCCGGTTCGACAACATCGTCGGCACCGCCTCCGACCGCCGCCTTGATATTCGCGGCAACGTCAACATCTCCGGTGGCGCCATCACCGCCGACCGCTCCACCGCCCTGCTGCAATTCCTCAGCTCCGCCAACACCACCATC
>JAIYBI010000310.1 GCA_027488595.1 Opitutaceae bacterium
CCACGGTCGAGCTCTCGGGCGTGAACTTCGCTTTCGGAACAAACGAGAGCCGCAAGCAGGTGCTCTTCGACAACGCCCTCTCGGTCCGCCCGGGTGAGATCGTCATCATGACCGGCCCGTCCGGCTCGGGCAAAACCACCCTGCTCACCTTGATCGGCGCCCTGCGTTCAATCCAGTCCGGCAGCGTAAAAGTTTTCGGCCGCGAGCTAGGCGGCCTCGATTCGCGCGGGCAGGAACGCGTGCGGCGCGACATCGGTTTCATTTTTCAAGCCCATCACCTTTTCGAATCGCTCACCGCCCGCCAGACCCTGCGCTTCGCGATGCAGTTGCACGCCTACTCCAAAGCCGAGCTGGCCGCGCGTCCGGCGCAGATGCTCGAGGAACTCGGGCTCGGCACCCACTTCGATTACAAGCCGGAGCAGATGTCCGTCGGCCAGTGCCAGCGCGTCGCCATCGGCCGCGCCTTGATCAACCACCCGCGCCTCATCCTCGCCGACGAGCCCACCGCCGCGCTCGACAAAGACACGGGCCGCCTGGTGGTGAACCTCCTCCGCCAGCGCGCCAAAAGCGACGGCGCCACCATTCTCATCGTGACCCACGATCCCCGCATCCACGACGTCGCCGACCGCATCGTCCGCATGGTGGACGGCCGCATCGAATCCGACGCCGCGCGCTAGGCAGTCGGGAGGCAGCATGGCCCGTGTGTAGGGGCTTCGCTTGCGAAGACCGGGTTTGAGGATCGGACGCCGGCGCGGCTCGATGGTAGGGGCTTCGCTTGCGAAGACCGGGTTTGAGAATAGAGCGCGGGCGTTTCGGAGCGGTCTTCGCAAGCGAAGCCCCTACGAAACACCGAGAAGCTAGGCCGCGACTTTCGCCCGTCGGCGCACGCCGCGCACGCTCCACGCGATCACGCCGAGATTCCCCGCGAAGGCCACGCAGGGCTCGCGAGCGATCACGCCCAAAACAACGGCCCCCGCTCCGACACCCAGCACCGCCAGATCGAGCACCCGCCGCGCGCCAACTCCGATTTGCAGCGCGGCCAGCACGCCCCACACCACTCCGCCCAAGGCCAGTGAAGCCAGCGTGAGCTTTGCCGCGGTCTCCACCTGCCCATCGCGGGCCAGCAGCAGAGCCAGCAACCAAAACAACAGTTGGTTAAACGCCGCGAAGCCCACGCCAAGCGCCGTAACCAGCGCTCCGTTTACCGGAAACTGCCCCTGCGCATCCACCGGCACGCGCGCCGCGAGCGCACATCCCGAGCAGCAATAAACCGGCTTGTCCGGTCTCACCCGCGCCACCCGGAAGGGCAGGCCGCAATGCGTGCAGACGACACTCGTCATCGTGCGCCTCCCGCACAAAAACCTTGGCTCGTCGTATCCATTATCCGGATCACAAACTCAGGGCGCGGGCGAGAAGACGGGTCGCCTGTTTGGTGCCGACCTGCCGGAGTGAACCATCAAAGACGAGCGGCTCGGTCAGCGGAAGGAACGCGTCCGCCGGAGCATCTGCCGCCGCCGGGGCAAGCAAGCCGAGCGTTTGCAAAGCGGAGGCCATGTCGCCGCGCGCACCGAGCTTCATGCTGAGCAGCAAAGGCTGATCCGCAAAACCGCGACCTGCTATGTTCGCGATCGCGCCCGAGCCCGCGAGCGTGAGCTGCGGCGCACGCAGCGTGAGGTCGCTGATCTCCAGTTCGCCGCTGCTGCCACGTTTGGCGGAGAGCACGATATCATCAAAAGGCAACTGGCCGAGCTGGCGCGCCACGGAGTTGAGCGCGGTGAGCTGCGCGCCGCGCTCCGCCAATTGGGAGTTACCCGAAAGTGCTCCCGCCAGACCAGCCAAGCCCGCGATGGCGGAGCCGGCTTTGGCGTAGCGATTGGTCTCAAGGTTGAGGGCGCGGATCACGCCGTTCTTGCCGGTCAATTTAACCTCGCCCGCAGCAGCCTTGGCGGCGGCGGCGGGGTCGCTCCCCTGCCCCGTCAGCTTGGCGTCGAGCGAGAAGATTCCTTCCAACGGCACGGCCTGCGTCGGCGAAAGCGCGCGGAGCAGCGGACCGCTCGCGAGGTCGCGCACGGAGACATCACACGCGAGCCCGTAGGCACCGGCGGGGCGGATGAAATTGAGTGCGCCGCCGAGCGAAAGCCGGCCGTCGCCGAGCGCGGCTTGCAGTCCCTGCAAACTGAGGGTGTCGGGCGTGAGCGCGACTTTGCCCTCGATCTTCGTGAGGACGACACCAGGCGCGTAAACCACCCGGGCGAGCGACAACGCAAGCTCACCACCGTAACCCGCCCAGACGGGATTCGCGGCGGGGGCGGAAGCGGGCGCGGGCTTCGTTGCAGCGGTGGCGGCGGCCGGCGGCGTGGCGGCCACCGGCGGCGTGGCCGGAGCAAGGGCGGCGAAGATTTGCAAATCCGGCACGTGAAGGTTCTGGCTGACGACGCGGGCGGCGATCTGCGTCTGACCCTCTTTCGGAGTGAGCGTGGCGGAGAGTTCCAAGTCGGACGTGCGGGATGCGGCGTTGTTGCGAACCGTCATCGGGAGCTTGGCGGTGAGCACGCCGTCGGCCTGGCGGGAGACCTCGGCGTTGAGCGTTACATCGGGCAACTCACCCGCGCTGCCGGCGCGCAGGCCGACGAGGCTGAGCAGGGCCTTGGCGGTGAGCGCATCGCCGACGGAGGTATCGAAGCTCAAGGTGGCGGTTCCGCCGCTCAAACGGCTGGCACCGGCGAGGGCCGGCTGGGCGGTCAGCGCGGCGAGCGCGGCGCGGAGTTCGCACTTCGCGACCAAGGGCGCAGCGGGTTTACGCGTCAGCTCGACGGAGGCGCTCACCACGTCCTCGCCGTTGCGCTGCACGCGCAGGCGCTCGACCCGGGCAGTGAGCCCGGCGGGGCCGAAACCAACGCGACTCCCCTCGACCCGCACCGCGTCGAAAACCCACTGCAGGCCGGCAGGACCATCCTGGCGCAAGCCGGGCAGCAGGAGCGGAGCGCTCGCGGCGGCGGTGAAACCTTCCTCCTCCGCGCGCACAATCCACGCGCCGGTGATCGGTCCGCCGAGCGTGAGGCCGGCGGGGAGGTAAGGCTTCAACCAGGCGTTCGGCAGACCGAGTAAAACGACGTCGCAGAGATCGGCACCGGGACGGCTGGGTTGGATTTTTTTCGTGGCGGAATCGAAGCCAAAGGGCTGGCGCACTTCGACACTGAGCACCGGCGAGGCGGCGCCGGAAACAGTGAGCGAGAGCGCCTCGATGCGGGGTTTACCGGCCTCCATTTCGAGGGCGAAGCGGAGGTCGCCATTAACCGGCCCGAGGGCGGGCGCGCCGGCGACCCGTTCCAGCGCGTCGGCGGCGACGGCCAGTTGTCCCCCGATGCGGAAACGCTCGGCGGAGGCGGCGGTGAGCTCGCCCTCACCCTTGGCGCTGAAGGTGGGCAGCGCGGTGCCGAGCAAGAAGGGCTTAAGATCCGCGTCGGTGACGGCGAGCAACCAACGTCCTGGCGTCTGGGTCGCGCCGGGGGCCCAGGAGGAAGTTAACTCGACCAGCGGGGCGGCCC
>JAIYBI010000291.1 GCA_027488595.1 Opitutaceae bacterium
ACGGGATTTAGGGAGCGGCCGGAGTGGGGGAGGGCGCCGCTGGTGCGGCGGGGTAGAGGAGGGTCCAGAGGGCGTCGAGGACGGGTTGCTCCAGGGTATAGACGAGGCCGAGGGTCGCCGAGCCCGCGAGCTGGGTGGAGGCGCCGGTGCGCTCGGCCAGGTTGATGGTGAGGGGAGCAGTGGCGGGGTCGAGAGTGGCCTCCAGAACGTAGGACCAGGGTTTCTCGACCCCATCAACGAGGGTGGTGGCGGGGAAATCTTCGCGGACGATGGATTGGGCGCGCAGGGAGCGGAGAGACTTTAAAAGGGCGGTGACGGCGTCGCGGCGGGCGGGGGTTTCTGAGGCGAGGGCCTCGGCGAGCGGACGGTCGGCGGGGAGGGTGAGGTCGAGGAGGGCTTTGGCGTCTGCGGGTGCGGCGGGCTTGATGACGAGGCGGGTGACGCGGGTGGCGTCGGAGAGGCGGGAAAGCTGGCGGTCGCGATAGACACGGGGTGCGACGGGGATAAGGGCGAGAGCGTCGGGCGCGAGGGCGTAGAGGTAGGGCTGGCCGGCAACGCGGGCGTAGATGGCGGGGTCGGCGCCGCCGGGGAGGGCGAACTCGAGGGTGAGCGAGGTGGGGCCGGAGACGGCGGTGTTGGCGGCGGTTTTCTCCGGCGGAGCGAGCTCGAGGGTGACGGTGCGTTCGGGGCGGTTGAAACCTAGGTTTTCGAGTTCGATGGCGGTGGGGGCGTCGTTGGCGAAACGAACGGCGTCGAGGCGGGCGAGGCGTTGGAGAAGTTGCTCAACGGTGGCGGGGTCGGCGCGGAGGGTGGAGGTGGGGTCGGCGTCGGCGGGGAGGAGGCGCCAGGCGGTTTCAGTTGAATCCAGTTTTTGAATACGGAGGGGGCGGTTTTGTTCGCGTGCGGGGGCGTCGGCGAGAGAGAGGGAGGTGACGCGGGAGGGGTCGAAAGGCAGGATGCGGCGATCGCGGAGGGCGGTGGCGGCGTCGCGGAGGTCCGCCACGAGGCGGGCGGAGAGGGTGGTGGTGAAAAGGACGGAGCGCTCGTCGAGGCGCGCGTAGTATTCCACGGCGGCGACGCCCGGGACGGAGGCGACCTCGGGATCGAGAGGCAGGCCGATGGAGAGGGTCTCGCGGCGGCCGTTGCCCTCGAGCGTGATCCGGAGGGCCGGGGTGGCGAGGCCGGTGATGGCGGGATCGGGGCGGTGATCGGCCTGGGCGAAGCGGGTGACCCGGAGGGCGTGGAGGGAGTTGAGGGCGAGCTCGGTGCGGGTCTTGGCGGCGCGGGTGGTGACGGGTGACTCGAAGTTCCAGTCCTCTTCCGTGCGGCGGAGGCGGGTGCGGGGACCGGTGGTGGAAGTCTGGAGGGTGAGGGCGCGGGCCTCGAAGACGGGGATGGTGAAGAGCTGGGCGGAGCGGAGGGCGGCCTCGCCGAGGGTGAAGTTATCGTAGAGGCTGCGGTTCACGACGTGGATGCGGGAAGCGTCGGGGGAGAGGACGTAGAGGCGGTTGCCGACGGCGGTGTCGCCGCCAATCCGCAGGGTGAGTGGTTGATGCGGGGTGGCGGGCCCGCCCTCCTTCGCCAAGGCTCCCTCCTTCGCCGAGGCTACGGAGGGCGAGGCGGAGGGCGCCGCTGAAGCGGCGGGCGTGAGGGTCAGGGTGAGGCGTGGTTTATCGAGGCCGTAGTCGGCGAGGGTTTGGCCATTGCGGGCGAGGTCGGAGACGGGGAACGACGTTTCGTGCTCGAGGAATTGAAGGTCGTTGAGCATGCGGCGAACGGCGAAGTCGTTGGCGGGCCATTTGGCGGGAGTGGCACCGGCGGGGGTGGAGAGAATCCAGCGTTCGCCCTCGCGTTCGAGGGTGAGGGTGGCGGCTGGTTCGGGAGCGGCGGTGGCGGGGCGCTCGCCCTCGGCGGGCGTGAAGGAAATCTGAAGGCGGTCGAGGTTGCTGGCTTCGGGGCCAAGGACGCGGCGGCGGTTTTCCTCCAGCACGCGACTGGCGGTGGCGTGGCGCTGGACGAAAAACAGGTAGCCGAAGACGGCGAGGTTAAGCGCGAGCAGGATGAAAGTGATTTTGGAGCGCACGGCGGAAGGAGGGACGGAAGTGTGATTAGTTAACCACGAAAGACACTAAAGGACGGATAGGGAGGACAGAGAAAGAGACGGATGGGCGGTGGTTTACCGCCTGCGCGACCAGGCGACGAGGAGGCCGAGGGCGGCGGCGATGGCGGGGAGGGCGAAGAGGAGGGCGAGGCGGAGGCGGCCGAGTTGGGCGGAGGTGAGGGAGAGTTGAAAACGCTCGATGGGGCGCGGGGGCATGGTGAGCTGAGTATCGCGGTCAACCAGCCAATTGATGGAGGCGAGAATGAGGGAAAGATTGCCGCTGGCGGCAAGTCGGCCGTTGGCGGCCCAGTCGGCGCCGCCGAAGACGACGAGGCGGCCGCCGCGAATGCTAAAGGGGAGGTTGCCGCTGGCGGTGCGGCGCTCCGAGGCGGTGCCGACGGCAAGCCGGGGCGCGAGGTCGGTGGCGGCGTCGAAGACGGGGGTGGTGGGCTGGCGGTAGGCGCGTTCGCCCCAGGCGGTGGCGGAGGTGGCGAGCAGAGGGACGACATTGAGGCCGGGGTCGAGATTGCGGCCGGGGTCGGCACGGACGGAGCGGGCGGGGCCGAAGCGAAGAGGAATTTTGTTGGTGGAAAGAAAGTCCACGACGGGGTGGGCGGAGGCGGTGGGATAGAGAATCAAGTCGCCGGTGTCGGAGCGGCCCTCGGGCCCTTCGTCGAGGATGAGCACATCGTCGGCGAGCACGCCCCAGTCGTAGAGCAGATCATCGAGGCCTAGAGGGACAGCGGGGGGCAGGAGCGCGAGCACGCGGCCGGCCTGGGTGGAAAGGGCGCGGCGGAGGAGTTCCTGTTCCTCGGCGCTGTAGCTGCCCTGGGGGCCGGCGATGACGAGGAGGGCGGCGTCGCGGAGCTGGGTGCGGTCGTCGGAGATGAGGTTGAAGGGGCGGAGTTCGAAGTTGCGCAGCTCGAGTTCGCTGCGGAGGAGGGAGAGGCCGCGGGAAGGGTCGGTGTCGGTGAGGTCCATCTCGCCGTGGCCGGTGAGGAAGAAGATTTTTTGGCGCCCGGGCCGGGTGACATCGAGGATGGCGGCGGTGAAGGCCTGTTCGCCGAGAAAGGCGACCTTTTCCTGGTTCTTGATTTTGTAGAGCTCGTTGAGCCCGACGGAGCGTTTTTTGTCGCCGGAGGTGACGAGGATAAGGTTGGGCTGGTCTATGCCGAATTTCTGGGCGGCGGCGCGGTTTTGGTAGACGTCAACGTATTCGACGGTGATGGGGGCTTTGGGGTTGGCGGCGGAGGCCTCGGCGTAGTCGCGAAGGAGGGTGCGGACATCGCGGTAGGCCTGGGCGACGGAGTCGCTGTCGTTGCTGTCGGTGAGGGTGACGATGATTTTGACCGGGGCGGGAAGCTCGCGGAGGTAGGAGCAGGTCTCGGGCGAGAGCGAGTGGCGGTGGTGGCGGGAGAGGTCGAAGCGCCAGGAATGGAGGGTGGCGAGGTAGTTGAGGCCGCCGACCAGAGTGAGCACGAGGACGGCCTGGGCGAGGAGGTGGGCGGTGCGCAGCCAGCGGGCGGAGCGGAAGCTGGAAGGGGAGGAGGCGGACATTGCGGCGGAGGGCGGAAAAGGCTGAAGGACTGAAGGGCTGAAAGGCTGAGGACGGGCAGGGGGAGGCGAGTTAGCTGTGGAGGAGTTTGGCTTCGACGCCGAAAATGCTGAAGAGGAGGGCGACGGCGGAGCCGCTGAGGTAGAAGAGCATCTGGCGGGTATCAATCACGCCACGGGTGAAGTCGTCGAGGTGGGTGAACACCTGCACGTAGTCTATGGCGCTGCGGACGGAGACCATGGAGTCGAGTTTGAGCAGTTCCAGGGTCGCGGTGTAGCGCGTGCCGATGACGAGCAGGAGCAGAAGCACGAAGGCAAGGATACCGGCGACGGCTTGGTTGCGGGTGACGGAGCTGGCGAAGATACCGAGGGCGACGAAGAGCGAACCGGAGACGGCGATGAACAGGTAGCCGCCGATGAGTGGTCCGTAGTCGAGGCGGTAGGAAGTTCCGGCGAAAAGTTGCAGTATGTAGAAGAAGCCGCCGGTGGCGGCCCAGAGACCGAGGTAGAGGGCGTAGGCGGCGAAGAATTTTGAAAAAACGACCTGGGTGGTCGTGACAGGCGTGGTGAGCAAGGTCTCCAGCGTGCCGAGCCGGCGCTCCTCGGCGAGGGACTTCA
>JAIYBI010000489.1 GCA_027488595.1 Opitutaceae bacterium
GCACCACGCTCTTCAACGGCTCCTTCGGAGACTTCGCCAACCCCTCCGCCCTCTACGTCGGTGCCACGCGGACCTTCCGCCTGACCAAGAACAACAACCTGAATAGGAACCCAACCTTCAACGTCGCCACCGGTTCCGACGTCGAGATCCGCGCCGGAGAAGAGATCAGCCTCCAAGGCCTTTCCCTGTCACCGATCGCCTTCAGCTCCGGCGTCCGCGGTATCTTGATGGATGCCATCACCCTTAATCTCTCCGACATCGCCTTCCCCGAGGGCAGCGTCGTCAGCCTCACTTCCCGCGATGGCGGTGTGACGTCCTCATTTAACTCCAGCTTCAAAATCCCGAACTTCGGCTCCTCCCAAGTCGGCCGCGTTAACTTCCTCGGCGGCGTTTACTACGGCACCAGCCTGCTCGATAGCGACCAGGCCTTCGTCACGGGTTCACGCGGCAACATCGGCATCTACTCCTTCGCCAACGGAATCGCTCCCACCTACCCCACCTACATCTATCCGCCCGGCACCTTGGAAGCCTTCGTTGCCAGCTTAAGCTCCACCCAGGTCACCGCGTTCGACGAGCTTGTTTTAGCCGGTGGCTTCAGCAAAACCGACACCGCCTTCCGCGCCAAATTCGCCGACAGCACGTTCACGGGTGCGCTTCGCAATACCATCAATCTTTACGCCGACCTCTCCACCGCCGACCGCACCACCGCCACCACCCTCGGCATCCTGGGCAATGCTAACTTTGCCGCCGTCGGCGCCAACTCCCAGGGCCTCGCCAGCCTGCTCGCCGCCTACACCGATCTCTTCGCCAACGCAGGCCTCGGCACACCGGCCTTCGAATCAGAGGCCGACTACACTACCGGCTCCAACTTCGGTGCCAACTCCAATAACGTCTTCTTCAACGGCAGCTCCGGCCTCAGCGGCGATACCCTCTACAACGGCGTCTTCGGCGACCTCGTTAACCCCGGCGATCTCACCATCGGCGCAACCCGCTTCTTCCGCCTGAGCAACGACGCCTCGTTCTCCAGCATGTCCGCCAACTTCAACGTCAGCTCCGGACAAATCGCCTTCTTCACGACGATAATCCCCACGGACGCGATTCCCCTGCAAGCCACCGCTAACACCGGCGGCGACGTCTCCCTCTACGCCGGCGACGAGATCGAACTCGCAGGTCTCATCAACACTCCGATCACCTTTAGCGCCGACACCCGCAACATCCTGATGGAGTCGATCACGATCAACCTCAACAACGTGAACATCCCCGAAGGCAGCACCGCCGTGCTCGTCTCCCGCGACGGCGGCAATGCTTACACCGTGAACAGCATTACCTACACCGTCCCCAACTTTAACTCCCGCGTCATCGGCAAGGTTAACTTCCTCGGCGGCGTCTTCTACGGTGCCAACATCCTCGACAGCGCTCAGGCCTACGTGGATGGCTCGAGAGGTAACATTGCCATCTACAGCTTCACCGACGGTCTCGCCCATGAAGACCCCGTCTACACCCCGATCACCCTGACCCCGGAGCAGATCTACGTTGCGTCCCTTACCCCCCAGCAACTCGCCATATACAACACTCTGCCCTCCGACACCCGCACCGGGCTCGTCACCCTCAACGACACCGACCTCACCGGCGTTTTGCTCGGCCTTGAACCCGAGACCGCGCTCCCCATTCCTGCCGCCGACATCAGCCGCTACCTCGGCGCCTACACCGCCCTCAGCCCCCGCGCCCAAGCCTTCTTCAAGACCCTTGGCGGCGCCACCGGCTCCGGCCTCACCAATGTCAACGGCGCGCCCGACATCGTGCGCTGGAGCTCCGGTGCGATTGACACCGCCGCCGCCAACTACAACGCCTTCGACTCCACCACCCAGAATGCCCTGATCGCCCTCGGTGCAGGCGACTCCATCGTCGGCCTCAACGGTGACTACACCGCCGGGATGGTCTTCGCCATATCCTCCGACATCCCCTTTGTGGTTGAAGCCGGTTGGGGTCGCCACCTCCATAATTTGGTCAACGATAGCGCCCTGTCCGACATCAAAGACGCCGCTCGATCCGCCACCCCCGCCCAGCGCGATCTCGTCAAGCGCCTCGACCTCGACCCCTACTCCCTCGCAGGCGTCCTCGCGGCCAACTCCGGCAACGCCACCCCGATCTACGCCCGTCTCGACCTCATCCTCTCGCAGTTCAACAACACTGACTTCGACCTCCTCGCCAAGGTCGGCTATAACAGCACTTTCGATCTCTTCACCGATCTCGGCGACTCCACCGGTGCCACCGCTCGGGCGAACCTGACCGCCATCATCGCCCACTACAACGGTCTCGCCCCCGCCCAGCAGGACGCCGCCCGCGCCCTCCAAATGGGCTCGATCCTCGTTGATAACACCCGCGCCGCCGCACTGGCTGATTTCTACATCGGCCTCTCCTCGACCGAGCAAGACGCTCTGCGCACCACCGGCCTCTTCTCCGCGTTCTTCGGCCCCAACCCGAACGACAGCGCCACCCAGTCCAACATCACCAGCGCGCTGAGCTCCTACCTTGGTCTCTCCCCCACGGTGCAAAACTACCTCCTCGCCGAGGCCGGCCACGATAACCTGC
>JAIYBI010000264.1 GCA_027488595.1 Opitutaceae bacterium
CGACCTCGGCCGTGAAATCCACGTGACCGGGGGTGTCGATGATGTTGATTCGCTGCTTGATGCCCTTCCACGGACCGCATGAAGCGTTCCATGCGTGTTCTCGACGGTGCAGTTGCCGTGTTTTGCGCGGTCGCAGGAGTGCAGCCCCAGTCCGAGACGGTTTGGCGTCAGGCCAACAAATATGGCGTTCCCCGCGTTGCGTTCATCAATAAGATGGATCGAACCGGTGCCAATTTCTTCCGCGCCATCGACGAGATGCGCGACAGACTAAAGGCCAACGCCCACGCTCTCTTTCTTCCTATCGGCAACGAGGAAAACTTCTCCGGTGTCGTTGATCTGGTTCAAGAGGTGGCGTATCTTTTCATTGATCCGCTCGATCTCGATTTGGCGCCGGTTCTCCATCCAATCCCAGAGAACATGCTGGCTCAGGCCAAGGAATACCGCGAAAAGTTGATCGAGGCCGTGTCAGACTTCGACGATGGTTTAGCGGAACGCTACCTTGATGGCAAAAAGATCGAAGCAGGTGAACTCATGATTGCGGTTCGCAAAGCGACCGTTTCGATGAAGTTTACCGGCGTTATTCCAGGTTCTGCCTTCAAAAAGAAGGGCGTTCAACGTCTTCTCGATTGCGTTGTTAACTACCTTCCCTGCCCTCTCGATCTGCCTCCAATGGTTGGTCAGAACAGCGATGGCGAGAGCGTCGGCATCACGCCTAATGACAGCGCCAAGCTCGCTGGTCTCGCTTTCAAACTGTGGACCGATCCGTTCGTCGGTAAACTCGTATTTTTCCGTGTTTACACCGGTGCACTTCACAAGGGCACCCCGGTTTACAATCCCCGCACCCGCCGTTCCGAGCGCGTTTCCCGCCTCGTTTTGATGCGCGCTATGGACCGCGAAGAAATTGACATCGCCTACTCTGGAGATATCTGCGCTATGGTCGGTGTAAAGGAAGTGATAACCGGCGACACGCTCTGTCATGAGGACGCCGATATCCGTCTTGAGCCCCCGTCCTTCCCTGAGCCTGTTATCTCGATGTCCATCGAGCCCAATACCAAGGCTGACCAAGAGAAGCTCGGCACGGCTCTTCAGCGTCTCGTCGCAGAGGATCCGACTCTCCGCGTCAAGACCGATCAAGATACTGGCCAAACTATCCTTTCCGGCATGGGCGAGCTTCACCTCGAGATCATTGTTGATCGCATGAAGCGCGAGTTCAAGGTGGAGGCCACCTCTGGTAAGCCACAGATCGCATATCGCGAGACCATCACAATGCCTGCCGATGGCGAAGGTAAATTTGTCCGTCAGTCCGGCGGTAAGGGCCAATACGGTCACGTCGTCGTAAAAATCGAACCCAACGAGAAGGGCAAGGGCATCGAAGTCATCAATGAGACTGTCGGTGGTTCCATTCCCAAGGAGTTCATCAAGCCTTCCACGGATGGTATTAATGAGGCTTCCAACAACGGCGTCGTCGCAGGTTACCCTGTGGTTGATGTCATCGTTCGCATTCTCGACGGTTCCTTCCACGAAGTGGACTCATCCGAAATGGCATTCAAGATGGCAGGTATCTTCGCGTTCAAGGACGCGATGAAGAATGCCAAGCCCATCCTCCTCGAGCCAATCATGGGTGTTGAGGTAACCACTCCTGAGGAATACCAGGGCGACCTCATCGGTGACATTAACCGTCGTCGTGGTCAGATCCAAGGCATGGAGAACAAAAACGGTGCGTGTATCATCACCGCCGCTGTTCCTCTCGAAAACCTTTTCGGCTATGTGACTGACATTCGCTCCCTCTCCAAGGGCCGCGCATCCGCCTCGATTACGCCTTCCCACTTTGAGCAGGTTCCCAACCAGCTCCTCACCAAGATTGTCGAGAGCTCCTCCCGGGCTCCCGCTCGCACCTAAACCCTCGTTCTTTTTACTTCATGAAAGGCCAACGCATCCGCATCAAACTCAAGGGCTACGACTATCGTGTTATCGATCAGTCCGCCCTCGAGATAGTCGAGACCGCCAAGCGCTCCGGCGCCCGTGTTTCCGGCCCGATCCCTCTTCCGACTCGCATCGAGAAGCTGACCGTCAACCGCTCCCCGCACGTGGACAAAAAGTCCATGGAGCAGTTTGAGTCGCGCACTCACAAGCGCCTCATCGACATCATCGAACCCACCGCACAGACGGTTGATGAGCTCAAAAAGCTCAACCTTCCTTCCGGCGTGGATATCACAATCACGGTTTGAGTTAACCACCCAGACCTTTTAGCCAACAGTTTAGCGGCCACCGGCGGCCCTCGCCGGTATCCCTAATGTAGGTTTACCTAAACGGAAACCCTCCACCTACCACTTAGTCATGATCAACACCCTCATCGGTAAAAAACTCGGAATGACCCAGGTCTACGACGCTCAAAACGTCTTGGTCCCGGTCACCGTGGTCGAAGCTGGACCCTGTTCTGTGGTCCAAGTTAAGACTGTAGCAATTGACGGCTACAACGCCGTCCAACTCGGATTCTCGGCCCAAAAGGTTAAGAACTCCTCCAAAGCTGAACTCGCCCATGCGAAGAAAGCCGGCCTTGAGGTCGCGCCCCGCGTGCTGAGCGAAGTTCGTCTTAACGAAGCCCCCACTCAGAAGGCCGGTGATGTGGTCACCGTCGAGATATTCAAGGAAGGCCAGCTCATTGACGTCACTGGCGTCACCAAGGGCAAAGGTTTCCAAGGAGTCGTGAAGCGCTTTCGTGTCGGTGGCGGTCCCGCCACCCACGGCTCCATGTTCCATCGCCGTATCGGCTCGATCGGCATGCGCCAGACTCCTGGACGTACATGGAAAAACCAGGCGATGCCTGGCCACATGGGCCAACTCCAGCGCACCATGCAGAACCTTACCGTCGTCAAGGTGATTGCCGACAAGAACATCATTCTTGTAAAGGGCGCGATCCCAGGTGCCAACGGCGAGGACGTGATCGTTCGCACCGCAATCAAGGGTCAACCCAAAGCCCGCTAAGGAGGACCATACCCATGAAACTTAAAGTTTACAGCGCAGACGGAAAAACATCCCAAGAGCAGGATTTCACCGACCTCCCCGTGTTC
>JAIYBI010000504.1 GCA_027488595.1 Opitutaceae bacterium
CGGCTTCGGTGGTCGCCCTCGCCCCGTCAGAGTCCACCGCTTCGCTGCCTGCCCGCGCTGACTACCTCGAAACGCCCGCCGACGCCTCGCCCGTCGTATTTCTCGATCAAGAGAGCGGGTGGCTGATTGTATGGGCTGAGGCCCCGGCAGCCCACACCTCCGGCTGAACACGAAACGACTGGAGTGGGAGGGTGTCGGTGCGACCGGCCGCGGCTCATGTTGCGCAATTTTAACTTGCGGGCGCGTTGGCGCTGTTCGTGCTCAAGGTCCGTAAGGCCCCAACCCGCCCACTCTTCATGGTCCATCCCCATACGGAAATACGGTTCGTCAGCGACATCATCGGCTGGGGCGTCTTCGCCACCCGATTTATTCCGAGAGGCACCATCGTCTGGGCCCTCGACGCACTCGATCAGCACTTTACCCCCGAGGAGGTAGCCGCCCTGCCGGCATATGCCAGGCGACAGATCGAAGTTTACTCCTACGTTGACGGACGCAACAACCACATCCTCTGCTGGGATCACGGCCGTTTCTTCAACCACTCCTGCGAGGCGAACTGCCTCAGCGTGGGCTATGATTTTGAACTCGCGGTGCGCGATATCCAACCCGGCGAAGAGCTGACAGACGACTACGGCACGCTCAACCCAGCCGAACCCTTTCCCTGCCGCTGTGGCTCCGCCCGGTGTCGCCAGGCTGTGCTGCCCGACGACATGCTCCGTCTCGGCGAGAACTGGAACCGTGCCGCCCGCGATGCGTTTTTCCTCATCCCGACCGTGCCCCAGCCGCTGTGGGATATCGTGCGGGACCGCTCCGAGATCGAGGCCGCCCTGGCCGAACCGCCGCGCCTGCGGCCGATCCACCACCATTACCGCGGCGCGGTTGCTGTAGTTGCTTAGCCACTACCGGAGCTTTCTACCGGGCACGCATCGGATACGGCGCGGGCGGCCTCCTCGTTCGGCCGGTGGCGGGCAAACTCTTCGGCCAGCGCCGGGAAGGCCGCCGCCACCGGCGAAGCGGCGAGATACGCGGCGGCCTCGACCTTGCGTCCGCGCGCGCACAGCCCGGCGTAGACATGCGCCTCAAATTGCAGGCGCAGCCTTGCGGCCTGTTCGTGATGCCCGATTGCCTCCAACAAAAACAAAAGCGCCTCAAAGGTGGAGAACCGTCCCTCGCCATTTTGCGCGCGCAGTTGATACCGGCTCATGCCGGCCATCGGCAGACGCACCCGCCGTCCCCAGCCTTCCACCGCCGCCAACATGCCGCCCGTCTGGGCCCAACTCGCGTCGAGCAGCAACACCTGCAAACTCCCGCGTCCCCCCTTCGGCACGTCCGGCAAGAGCTCCCCGTGGGGATGAAGTATCCACAGCTCGGCGCCCGGTCTCACGATCTCCGTCCGCATCAGAGGCCGTTCGCGACGGTAAAGGTGCGTCCGCGCGCCCGCAACGACCCGCGGAATGAGATTACCCGTGCTGGTGGGCCGGTGAGCCTCCAGATGGTGTTGCAGCACATCCACGGCAAGCGGGCACGATTCCTGCCTCTGAACCGCGCAGATACACCAGCGCGGCGGCAGCTCGCAACGCATGCACCGAACCGAGCCTTTTAGAACCACGCTACGTCCCATGTGCAGTTCTTTCCGCCTCCAGCCCCGCAGGTCAAGCCACCCGAGCCTCGTGCTTTCCTTTGACACAACCTCAAATTGCAACACATAGGTAAATCTACATACCGCTGACAGTTTGCATATTAACCAAATCCCTTCACAGTTTTCTTCATCATGAGTCAGATTGCCCAAGCACTCGCCAAGGCCAAAGAGCGCACTACCGCGCCCTTCGCTGTGCCCGGAGCACACGGTCAGGCAGCGAAGCCAGCGGCCGCTCCCAAGGTTAAAAACACGCAACGCACGTGGGTGATACTGCTCAGCATCGTGATCGTATTCGGAGGCCTGTCGATGTGGTATTCCGGTCGCTACAAGTTAGAGCCCGAGGCGGTTGATGCCGGAACGAACCCCGGCGCGGCAACTGCCAGTTCACAAACTGGCGCGGGAGCCGGGGCCGGTGCCACCGCGTCCAATCCGGCGAACCTCGAACCGGTGGTGCGACCGGAGGTCCAGGATGCAATCAATGCGTTGGTTATCAGCGCGGTGATGCCTGGGCAGCAGCCGCGTATTATGCTGCAAGGCAGAGTGGTCGCAGTCGGGCAGCCGATTGACGAAAATGTCGTCTTCAGCGGCATCAAAGCAGATCGCCTGCTTTTCACCGACACGGAAGGCGCGGTTTACACCCGCCGTTATTGATCGTGCACGCGAGCCGCACCTCGAGGACTCGCAACTAGTCCGACGCAGCGACCATCTGCTCGGTTTCTGCGACGATTTCCTCGATCGTGGAGGGGTCAAGCTCCAGCCGCATCAACTGCCGCAGTGCCTCCCAAAAAGGATACACGTAACTGGGGGAGCCTCCGCCGCTCTGAGCAACCAGCGCGGCTTCCGCACAGTAAATTTCCCTCGCTTCGGTGACGGTGACTTCCAAACGGGAGCGGAGCTCCGCGAGCGCCCGCCGCACCGGCTCCGCCTCCATGCGGGCCCATTCGGCCACTGCGGGGCTGAATTGACGCTCCGGCATCCGCTTGAGCGTATCCGAGCCCAAGGCGGCGTTGCGTCGCTGCAAATCCGCTACGCGATTGAAAAAGCTAAACTCGTAATCGAGCAACGCCGCCCACTGCCGGGCCGGCATCAAACACTCAAACGCTCCGGCGTTGGAAGCCAGAGCCATGCCGCCTGGCACCACGCCGAGGGCGACCTGCACGCCGCCCAAAGCCCCGCGAAAACCGGCGACGCGCTGATCAAAGCGCGTGATCATGCGGTTCCAGTCCTCGGGGAACTTATGCATCGCCAACCCGAGAAGGTAGGGGGGCTGACTGTCGCGCAGGAACGTCTCCAGATCGTCCTCCACCCACGCGGAAAGCTTTGGCTGCGCGGCGATGACCTCTTGAAGCCCGCGAGTGAGAGCCTCGAAGGATTCGCTGGCACCGACGGTGCGCTCCTGAAAGTCGGTGCGCGTATTCTTCGCGTGCAAAAACAAAAATGGCGGCCGCGTCTTGCGAAGAGTCTCGGCCTCGACTTTTACCTGGGCCAAGGCGCTTTCGATCTGGGACCGGGTAATCTCCAGACAAACCTCGCGCCGAAGCAAATCGTGCAAACGAACCGGCAACTGCGCGATCGCCGGAGGCGAGGCGCTGAAAGCCGGGGATGAGTGAGATCTGTTTTCCATGCGAAGGAGCTAAAGCCAGAAGGATGTAAAAGGTTTATTAAAGTTTTTTGTCAGCAGAAATTACCGGCACCCGTTTGAATTACCTGCCCGACTGAAAGCCAGCAAATTGGAATCTAAGGAGATATTGAATGAAAGCGACCGGCAAGATGAAGCAAGGAACACGCCACACCGGTCGGGCCCGGGCTGGCGTGGCGAACTGGATTGCAAACTCTGAGGAGGGTGTTCGCCGGGCCGTAATGACAAACCTTTTGAAAAATTACCTTGCCTAGAGGAGTGGGAGTTTTTTGGTTCTGCCTTCGGTCAGCTTGTCCCCATCGTCTAGCCCGGTCAGGACGCCTCCCTTTCACGGAGAGAACCGGGGTTCGAATCCCCGTGGGGACGCCATTTTTTAAGGCCCGCAACTTTAGCGAGCGTAAGGGAAGAGGGCATCAGAAACGCCCACCTCCTCTGCTTGCGGCCGGGGCAAAATAGAGAAAGGCACCCTGACGCACGCTTCCGTTTGCACTAGGGCAACCAGCGACACCCTTCAGTCCGCGAAGAAGACCAACGCCGTTTCGGCCGCACACCGCCTCTCGGACACACCAATCCGTCAAAACCATTTCCCGAGACGGCCGCGCACCTACCCCCGCAAGAGTCTGACGACCCCGCCTTTGTTTGCGGCCTCCGACAAGGCGGCAAGCAGTCGCACACTCGCAACCGTGCCGTCCGCGTCTGCCAGCACTCCACCCGGTAGTCCGCGCACCGCAGTGTGAAACGCCTTCCAGCCATACCAGCCGGCATAGTCCCCCGGCGCGGTCACGAGACGCTCCACCGGATGGCCCGCGCGCTGCAACTCAACCACCGCGTGGTCGGTGTCCATGTCATCCCCGCCGACGCGCTCCACCCAGCGCCGGATGGTGCCGTGCTCAAAGGCCAGCACTACCTCGTCGCGATAGGCCTGGCCGTCTCCAATGCAAAAGGATGCGAAAATTGTCGCGAGCGCCCCACCGTCATAGACGATAGACATCTGCGCATTATCGGGAGTCGGGCGGCCCGTCCGCAACCGGGTTTGCTGCACTTGAACTTCCAGCGGGCGGCCGAGAAGCCCCGCAAAGTCACTCAGGAAATACACCCCGAGTCGAAACAAAGGCCCGCCCGGACAACGCACCGGATCATCATACCATGAGCCATCGGATTTTTCCCGGTAATCGGCCCAGGTGCGCGCGTGAAGCGCTACCGGACGACCAAGCGCGCCGTTTGTCATCCAACGGCGGATACAAGCCAAATCCGCCGCGGGCACCGGCGCAGGGGAGTTGAGGTGCAAGGCCCGCCCGTGCCGCGCCGCCGCCGCGAAGGCGCGCGCCGCTTCGTCCGCGTCGAGCTCGAAGGGCTTCGTCGTCATGACGTGTTTACCTGCTTCGAAAATGCGCTCAAGCAACCGCGCCCGCCCCGCCGGACCGGTGAAAACTCCCACCGCCTCCACGCCGGGGTCACTCAGAATTTCCTCCAGGTTCCGGTAGTGCCGGACCCCGAGTTCATCCGCGAGCGCCCTTGCTTTGGCGTTATCCAAATCACACACGCCGGCCACCCGCACCGCCTCCTCCCTCTCCGCGAGCTGCCGGGCGAGCTTGGCTCCGAAGTTGATTCCAAGGATGGCCATCGCCACCGGTTGTGACGCGGCTAAGCCGGCAGGGATCGAAGCAGCGGACATGGGAGGGTTGGATAGGACGCAATTTTCCTGCGCGGAGGTTTTCATGGGCAAAGAGGTTGGTATTCGAACCAGTCGAAATGAGCGGAAGCGTTTGATCCGGCTTTTCCACGCGCCGTGGCGTAAGGCCCGAGCACTACACCATTGTAGCCACCGGCCACCTCGGTGCAGAGGTAGCGCACTTCGCCCTCGGCGAGCCAGCGCATATCTGCGGCGGCGGCGATTTCGGCGGCGAACCCGAAGCGGTAGCGGAGCCGGTCGGCCGCGAGCACGAGGCGCAACGCACCGTCCGGCGCGGGCACGCAGGCGACCTCGGCGGAGAGCGTTCCGATGCGACGGCGCACGACCACGGCGCGGGCGCCGGATCGCAGCGTGATCGCGATTTCGTAATGGTGACGGTGATCCATCATTATCACCAGTCCCGCCTCCTCGTTCTCGGCGGCGGGGTCGAACTCGACCCGCGTCGCGCACGTGAACTCGAAATGGCACTGGCGGCGCACGACGCCGGCAAAGCTCGCCGCGTCATCCGGCGAGGCCGCACCGCACCGCAGCGTGAGCGCTCCCGCGCGCTCGCGCAGCGACCACGCGTCCGCCCCGGGGTTTCGCACAAACACCCAGTGCGGCGCGAGCGTGGCGCCGTCAAAATCATCGCGGGCCGGAGGCACCGGCCATGCCTGCGCGGGCAGCCCCGTCTCAGGCAGGCCGAGGTCCGCAGGCAGCGGCCGGCCGGCGTTGACCAGCGGCCAGCCTTCGTCCGTCCACTCCACCGGCGCGAGGTAGGTCTCGCGGCCGAGCGGATGAAAACCGTGCTCGCTGTAACGGTAGCCAAGAAACACCGCCCACCAACGCCCGTTTTGGTCCTCCACGAAGTCCGCGTGCCCGGTGGCCTGCACCGGATTCATGAGACTGCGATGACTGAGCACGGGATTGTGCGGGCAGTTTTCAAAAGGACCGTAGGGCGCGCGACTGCGCGAGATCGTGACCATGTGCCCCTCGGCGGTGCCGCCCTCGGCCATCATGAGATAATAAAATTCACCGCGCCGGAAGAGATGCGGTGCCTCGGGATAGGATCCCCCGGTGCCCGGCCAGATAAACCGCGTCTCCGACAACAGCGCTCCCGTGAGCGGATTGATCTCGCATTGGTAGGCACCGCGAACCGGCGCCCAGCCCGTGCCGTTGGAGGTGAAATAGCACCGCCCGTCGGTGTCGAAAAACAGGGAAGGGTCAATGCCGCCCTGCGCGATCTTAACCGGCTCCGACCACTCGCCCGCAATGTCGGTGGTGTGCACGAGGAAGTTTCCCGTGCCCGGCATGTGGGTCGTCACCATGTAGTATCGGCCGGCGTGATACCGGATGGTCGGCGCATAGATGCCATCGGAGGGCTTCAAGCCGGCGGGCAGAGGCAGTTGCGAAGGGCGCGTCAACACATGCCCGAGCTGGCGCCAGTTGCGCAGGTCACGGCTGTGCCAGAGCGGCACGCCGGGGAAATATTCAAAGCTGCTGTTAACCAGATAAAAGTCCGGCCCCACCCGGCAGATGGACGGGTCGGGATAAAAGCCGGGAAGAATCGGATTGGCGGCGGGCATGGCGGTGGGCGCGCGGTTGGGGGAGGATTATCGGGCCTCAACTTTGCGCCTGCTGCCCGGCAAAGCGGGGGCGGCAGCGGCGGCGGGGGTGGTTACGACTGGCACCGGCCGCGTGGTCGCGCCGACCGCGAGGCGCGCGGGCACCAGGATCGAGCGCCGCGATTCGGCGGGGTTGTCTATGCGATTGATCAAGCGGCGCACGGCGGCGGCACCCAGCTCCTCGTCCACGATGTCGGTGGTCGTGATGAGCGGCAAATCCGTGGCGCCCGGATACGAGCCGCCGTGATAACTCACCAGCGATACGTCCTCGGGCAGGCGCACGCCTTTGCCGAGCAGATGCCTGCATAGCGTCTGGCCCGTCGTCGAGCTGGAGCACACCCAGGCATCCACACCCTGGCGCAGCCGCGCGCCCACTTGGTCCCGCCAGGCCTTGCCAGAAAACTCCCGCGCGGAAAGCGCCGCCGCCATGTCAATCCGCACCACATTCCGCATGTCCGGCTCCAGATCGAGCCGGGTCAAGGCCTCGACAAATGCCGCGAAGCGCGCGGAGGACCAGCTCACCTCGGGGCACAACCCAAAAAAACCGATGTTCCGGTGACCCGCCGCGTGCAAATGCGTCAACAACTCGAACATCCCCCGCCGGTCGTCCGTCCCGATCAGATCAATCTTCGCCCCCGGGTAATCATGCACGATCGAGACGGTGGGATAACGCTCCGCGATCCGCGCCGCGATTTCCTCCGGCCACCGGTGCAGGAGCACGATACCGTTGACCAGACCGGAGCGGAAAGCCGCCGGTGCCGTGCGCTCTTCCAACACGCTTGCACACTGGTTGTCGGCCACCAGATGCGAGAGGATCGCGAGGTTAAAAGCCACCGCCGCCGCGCTCATGCCCGCCATGTAGCGCTGGTCGGTGTGAGGCGAGTTGCTCTGCGAAAGTGAGAGCGCGTGGCGGAGCGCGGGTGGAGCGCCCGCACCCTCGGGGCGCATCGGCTCGCGGCGCACCGCGTAACCCATTTGATGAGCCATCCCCACGATGCGCGACGTCGTCTCCGGGTGGATACCTGCCATGCCTCGCAGCGCCCGCGACACCGTGGACACCGACACCCCCAGGCGCACGGCAATGGTGGTCAAATTAACACGATCGGAGGGGATACGGGCCATGGGGGATGACAACCGTGTATGCCCTGAATTTGCGCGCCTTCAAGACCAATTGCTAAATTTTGCGCAAATAAAAGAAAAGTCAGCTTGAAAAAACGCAAACTGCCACCCACAGTTTCTGCCGATAGATTGGTTCCCGCCCCCTAAAATCCCCATAAATACACCCCTTGTTGCGTTCCCCGCGATGCTTTCGCGCCCTCTTTCACCACTCGCTGCCACGCCGGCCGCAACCCTCGCCGCCGCCCGCCCGGACCCGAAACGGTTCTGAACCAAACCAACGGCCCCACCCCCAAGCCAACCCACCCTCAACTTCGTTCGTCAGAACCTCGCCTGCCCCCTGCCGAACCCACGACCGCTCCATCAATTGATTCACCATCCCCGTCATATCATGAAATCCCAAAAATCCCCCTGCGTCTTCCGCAGTTTTCCCCTGACCGTTTCTCTCCTGGTCGCCGCCATGGCAACCATCGCCGCCCCCGCGCGCGCCGCCTCCATCGTAAAGGCCAACAACAACAACGCGCTCGATGACACCGCCAGCTGGATCGGCGGCGTGGTCCCCGTTGCCGCCGATGTCGCGGTGTGGAACGGCAATTCCACCAGCACCCCAATCGGCACCGGTATCTCCGTGGCGGGCGTCTCCTTTGGTTCTAGCATGAGCGCCAACCCGTCAGTCCTGCCCCTCTACAACAATGTGACTGGTCCTTTCTCCTTTAGTGCCGGCAATTCCACCGTCACGCGGACTGCCCACGGCTTGACCAACGGCCAGCCCGTTTACTTGGGAACCGCTCCCGCCGGCCTCGCAAATACCGTCGCCTACTTCGTGGTCGGTGCCACAGCGGACACCTTCCAGCTCGCCGCCACCCCCGGAGGTTCTGCGATAAACTCCAACGCCACCACGTCCAACGCGACGCTCCGTGGCGGCGGCGGCTCGCTCAACATCGGCTCCAGCGGCCTGGATTTCTCCACCGCTCCCGCCGCCCGCACCGCCACGTTCGCAAGTTACACCAATCTAACCGCAAACCAGACGTGGACCCTGGGCGGAACGGCCGACACCACGCAGCTCACCCACACCGGCATCATCACCGGCACCGGCGCACTGACGGTTGGCGGCTCCGGACTCGGAATCCTCAGCCTCCAGGCGCCCAACACTTTCAGCGGCGGCCTCACCCTCAACTCCGGCGGCGCGATCAAGATCGGCGGCACCGTTAACGGCGCCAGCTCCGCCATCGTTTCCACCGCCGTCGGCACCGGCCCCCTCACCATTAATGGCGGCAAAATCTTCGGCGGCTCCGACACCGCCTCCGCCACCGTCAACATCACCTCCAATTTTACCGTCAACGTCGGATCCACCAATACGAACAACGGCCGCCTCGGCCTCGGCGGCGGCATCAACCTCGGTGGCGCCGAACGCACCATCACCCTCGGCCGCGGCAATGCCACCGCCTCCGGAGCGATCGCCAACGGTAGCTTCCGCTTGACCCTCACGACCAACGGCCCCGCCACTTCCGTATCCAACGGCACCCTACGCTTCGCCCCTGAACAGTTCGCCTTGGACAACAACCAGTGGGTGGGCGTCGGCTTCCAAGGCGCCGCTAACTTCCCCGGCAACACCGGCATCATCCTGGGCAACCGCACCATCACCACCACCGGCACCAGCAGCCACTTCGGCTCCGGCACCAACGCCCCGAACCTCACGGTCGAGACCGGCGCGATCTTCAACACCAGCGACGGGGCCACCGCCACCCGCACCAGCCAGATCGCCAGCCTGAACGGCGGCGGCACAATCACCAATTTCGACACCGACGGCGCCGCCACCAACGGCAACATCTCCCTCATCACCCTCGGCAACAACAACGGCAGCGGCACCTTCACCGGCCGCATCCTCAATGGCACCACCGCCAACACCGCCCTGGCCCTTAACCTCTCGCCCGCGCCCCACCCCGACAGCCTCGTGAGCATCACCAAGACCGGCACCGGCACCCAGATCCTCTCCGGCGTCAATAACTACACCGGCAACACCACCGTCAGCGCCGGCAAACTCGTCACCACCACCGCTTCGGCCCACGGCAACGGCACCTACACCGTCGCCAACTCCGCCACCCTTGGCGTCCGTGTCCACCAGGCCGGCTCAAGCCTCGGCCTCAACGGCCTCACCCTCGGCGCCAGCACCCTCGAGCTCGACCTCTCCACCTTGGGCAACCCCACCGCACCCGTGATCGCCAACGCCGGCAACCTCGCCTTAACTGGCAATGTCACCGTCAACATCCTCGGCAGCAGCGGCGCCCTCGGCAACGGCACCTTCCCCTTGGTCTCTTTCACAGGACGCACCGGCACCGGCAACTTCACCCTCGGCTCCCTCCCCATCGGCGTGAGCGCCACCCTCGCCGAGTCCCCAACCAGCCTCAACCTGACCATCACCAACGTGATTCTGTCCTACGAGTGGACCGGCTCGGCCAACTCCGACTGGGACACCAACGGCGCCAATACCAACTGGAGCTTCGGCGGCGCCAGCTCGGGCTACTCCGACTCCCCCTCCCGCGACGTGATCCTCTCCGACACCGCGACCGGTTCCACCAGCATCACCTTGGCCGGCTCGGTCACGCCGCTATCCGTCACCGCAACCAATTCCGCCCTCGCCTACACGATCTCAGGTGCCGGCGGCATCGGCGGTTCCGGCACCCTCGCTAAGTCCGGCAACGGCACCCTCAC
>JAIYBI010000372.1 GCA_027488595.1 Opitutaceae bacterium
CATGCCGTTCTTGGCATTGACGTGGTGAGGGCGGAAGGCGGTGCCGTCCGTCGGGTCCTTGGCGTATTCAGGAGCCTTGAAGGCGTTGGCAGCGCGGCGGTTGGCGCTGCGGCGTTTGGATTGCTTGCGTTTCGGATTGGCCATGGTGAGGGCGGGTTAAGGGAGGGTGCGGAGGCTTTGGCCGGCGCGGGTTGGAAGTTGGTAAAGTTGATGGGAGTAAGTGCCGCGAGGGTGGTGGTCAAGTGTGATGACGAAAGAAGCACTAAAAAATAAACACGAATCCCAGCACGACCGCGAGTGCGATGCGATACCAGGCGAATGGAGCGAGTCCGTAGCGGGTGAGGAAGGACACCAGGAATCGCACCGCCAGGGCGGCGCTGACGAACGCGACGACGAGGCCGATGAAAACGTTGGCCCAGCCGAAAGCAGCGATCACGGCGCCGCCGCCGTCTAGCGCGTCTTTGGCGGCGGCGGCCCCGAGGAGGGGCAAGCCGAGGAGAAAGCTAAACTCTGCGGCCCGCACCGGTCGGAGGCCGACGAAATAACCCGCGACCATCGCGGTCATGGAGCGGCTCATGCCCGGCCAAAGGGCGAGGCATTGCACGCCGCCAATCACAAGTGCCTGCACGGGGGATAAGTCGGCGGGCAGCAACTCGGGGGAGGAGGCGGTGGCGGGTGCGTTGGCTGCGGCGCGGCGGCGCCACCACTCGGCGTAAAGCATCAGTCCGGAGCCGGCTAGCAGCGCGGCGGCGACGGTGGGCACGGAAAACAGATGGGTTTTGATGAATCCTTTAAAGGCCAGCGCCGTGACCACGGGCGGGATGCAGGCCAGAACGAGATTACGCAGCAGGCGCAGCCCCGTCGGATCGCGCCCGGCCAGCCCCGCGAGAATACGTGAGAGGTGGCTCCAGTAGAGCATGGCTACCGCCGCGATGGCGCCGACTTGGATCACCACAGTGAAGGTGTCGGCGGCGTCTTTGAACGTGAGCGGGCGCCCCTTGCGGTCGTGCGCGACGATCACCGAACTATCGAGACCGAGCAGGTGGCTCGTGATGATGAGATGCCCGGTGGACGACACGGGCAGGAACTCGGTTATGCCCTCGACGAGACCCAGTATGACTGCATCTCCCGCGGAGGGGACCGGCGTGGTCGTGGCGACCGTGGCGGGCGTCGCCACGACCGCGACCGGGGTGCCGTTGGCGGCAGCCTGTTTTGGCGAAGCGACGCCCGGGGTGGCTCGGGCGGCCAGCGGGCCGAGGAGAAGAAAAAGGCCGATCAACAGGAGGCGTTGCACGGGCAAGCGTTTTCAGGGGCGGGATGGGATGTCGAGTTTATGCTTTCCCTGAAGGCGGGGCTTCCGCCATTTCTCGCGCGCCCTTCATGACAACGCTCGCCGAACTCACACTCCAACTGCGTCAACTGCATGAGCTCGATCACCACGCTGTGCAAGCGGCGGCGGCTCAACTCGCCGAGCCTGCCCTAGGCGACGCCGAAAAAGCGGACTTTCTACGCGCGCTGTCGGATAAGGGAGAAACCGCCGCCGAGGTCGCGGCCTTCGCCGAGGCGTTTCGAGCCCGCGCCGTCAACCCCGGCGTCGAAGCCTGGGCTGACAGTGCGATAGACATTGTCGGCACCGGCGGCGATCACACTGGGGCGTTTAACATCTCCAGTCTCGTTGTATTGACCCTCAGTTGCGCGGGAGTGCCGGTGATGAAGCATGGCAACCGCGGCATAACCTCGAAGTGCGGAAGCGCCGATTTGCTCGGTCCCGACGGGCTGGGTTTCCGGCTGGATTCGCCGCCCGAAAAGCTGCGCGCGGCGCTGGCCGAGCTGGGTTACGTCTTTTTCTTCGCGCAGGCCTTCCACCCGACTTTCAGGCACATCGGGCCGGCGAGAAAGCTGCTTGCCTCGGAGGGCCGTCGCTCGGTGTTCAACGCCCTCGGGCCGCTCATCAATCCGGGACGACCGGCACACGTGTTGCTAGGGGTGTTCTCCGAGGCTTGGACACCATTGCTGGCGGATACGCTGCACCGGCTCGGGGCGAAAGGAGGGCTGGCCGCCCACGGCCGGCTCGGCGCGGATCGCGGGGTGGACGAGCTCACCACGGCGACGGAGACGCGGGTGAGAGGCTTCGGGCGTAATCGCGATTTGGATACGGTATGGACGCCGGCGCAGCTTGGTTTTGCGCCTTCGGATTTCTCCGACCTGGCGGGAGGCGATCTCGCGGAAAATCTGGCGCGGGTGCACGCTCTGCTTGCGGGGCGGGGGCCGGCGGGGCTCGTGGATACCATCGTGTTGAATGCATCGGTCGCGCTCTGGATCTGCGGACGCACCGCAAGTCCGACTGCGGGAGTGGCGCAGGCCCGCGAGCTTCTGCTTGGAGGAGCAGTGAAGGCGAAGATCGCCGCGACGCGTGAGTTTTTTATCCAAAACCCATGAAGCGCGAATTTTTCGGCACCGACGGCGTGCGCGGTCCCTACGGCGGACCGGTGATCAACGAATCTTTCGCCGCCCGGCTTGGGCAGGCGGCGGCGCTTTGGGCGGGGGGCAAGGGCGATGTCTACATCGGCCGTGACACTCGCGGCTCGGGCGCGAGCCTCGCCGCCGCGCTTGCGGCCGGGCTTGCGGCGGGCGGAATGCGCCCGGTCTTGCTCGGCGTGATGCCCACGCCGGCGGTGGCCCGGGCGGTGGCAAGCGAAGGTGCGCCGATGGGCGTGGTGATCACGGCGTCGCATAATCCAGCGGCGGATAACGGCATTAAGTTTTTCGCAGCCGGCGGCGTGAAGTTGACCGATGCCGATGAGGCGCGCATCGAGTCGTTGTTGCCCGCTTTGCCTGCGGATACACGAGCGGCGGGCGTGCTCACAGAGATGGATGGCACCGCCGCCTACGTGGACGCGATGGCCGCTTACCTCGCGCCCGGTGCGCTGGCTGGCATGGGGGTGGTCGTGGATACGGCCAACGGTGCCACCTGCGGCACCACGCCCGCGGTGTTGCGACGGTTGGGAGCGCGTGTGATTGGGCTCGGCGATGCGCCCGACGGGTTGAACATCAACGCGGGTGTCGGCAGCGAGCATCCGGAGGCGCTGGCCGCAGCCGTGCTCGCGGCCGGGGCACACATCGGCATCGCGCACGACGGAGACGGCGACCGCTGTGTGCTCTGCGACGAGACCGGGGCGGTGTTGGACGGCGACGAGATACTGGTCTTGCTCGCGCTGGATGCGTTGCGCCACGAGCGACTGGCGGAGCGCACCCTTGTGGTGACGGTTCAGAGCAACCTCGGGGTGGACGCGGCGGTGCGCGCGGCAGGCGGGCGGGTGGTGAGGACGGATGTGGGCGACCGTTATGTGCTGGAGCGGATGCGGGCCTGCGGGGCGCGCCTCGGCGGAGAGTCCAGCGGGCATATCATCAATCTGGACATCTCGCCCACCGGCGACGGCCTCGCGGCAGCGCTCGGGGTGCTGGCGGTGATGCGCTCAAGCGGGCAGCCGCTCTCGGTTTTGCGCCGCGGCTTGGTCAAGTTTCCGCAAGGCCAGCGCAACCTGAAGGTGATGACGAAACGTGCGCTCGCGCATTGCGTGAACCTGGTGGCGGTGCAGGCGGAGCTGGAGCGGGAGTTTGGCGCGCGGGGTCGGGCGATGGTGCGGTTCTCGGGCACCGAGCCGAAGTTGCGTTTGCTGGCCGAGGGCGAGAGCGACGCGGTTGTCCGCGGGGCCTTGGACCGTTTGGAAGCGGCGGCACGGGCGGATTTGGAAGTCATTCCAAAGTAATCTAGCGTTGACCCTTCCCCGCGCGTCGGGTGTTTTCCACGGTTATCCCTATGCAGGAAGTTACTCTCAACTCCCTCGACGCTCGTTTGCAAAAACAGATCGAGAATGCCCAAGTCGCGCTTCAACGCGGCAACTTTGATTACGTGGTCGAAATCACCACCACAGTGTTGGCTCAGGAGCCCGGCTGTGTGCCGGTGCGCCGCCTCCAGCGTGTCGCGCTGATGCGCCGCGCCGAGACCAAGAACAAGCTTTTATCGAAGGCGATGGGCTCGGTCACGATGGCGGGTTTCATGTTCGCCAGTAAGAAGGATCCGGCCAAGGCGTTCGAGAACGCCGACAAGTTGTTGCACGCGGACCCCACTAACATCGGTGCGCTGAAAACCCTCGGCGAAGCGGCCAAGTCGCTCGGCTTGATGGAGACCTCCGCTTTCGCCTGGGAGTCCATCCGCGACATCCAACCGAAGGACCACGACACCTTGGTCTCGCTGGCCAACGCCTACATTGACGCCCGCATGCACAAGGATGCGGTGCGCGTGGCGGAGGATTTGCTCAAGCTCCGTCCGCAGGACGGCGATGCGCTTTCGCTCATGCGCAAGGCTTCGGTCGCCCAGACCATGGACAAGGGCAACTGGGAGTCGCAGGCCTCGTTCCGCAACAAACTAAAGGACGAGAATCTCGCAGTATCGCTTGAGCAGGCAGCCAAGGTCGTCACTTCGGCCGAGATGACCGAGAAACTCATTGACGAGGCTAAGGACCGCCTCGCGCAGCAGCCCGACAACCTCAATCACTTCCGCACCATCATCGAAGGTTACCGCCGGATTGATGACTCCGCCTCTGCGCTGGAATACGTCAAAAAAGCCCGTCTGCTGCCCGCCGCCGCCGGCGACGCCACCCTTGAAAAACTCCAGGGCGATCTGACCATTGCGGTGATCGAGAAGCGCTCGAAGGCTCTGATCGCGCAGGCCGCCGCCGCGCCGGAAGACGCCGCTCTCAAGCAGGCCGCCGACGCCGTCCGCGAGGAGTTGGCCAAGGCGAAACTCGACGACGCCCGCACCTATGTGGAGCGTTACCCCAACGACTACGCCGCCCGCTTCACTCTGGGCTCGCTGCTCTACGAGGCAGGCGATTTTCAGAATGCGATCGCGAATTTCCAGCAAGCCCTCAAGTCCCCCAAAGTCCGCATCGCGTCGCTGGGCGGCATGGGCAAGGCGCTCAAGGCCCGCAAAATGTTCGACCTCGCGGTGCAGCAATTCCAGACCGCGAAGGCCGAGTTGCCCACGATGGACGACCTCAAGAAGGACGTTATCTATCAACTCGCCGAGTGCTACGAAGGCATGGGCAAGCGCGAAGAAGCGATTACCGAATACAAACTCATTTACAGCGAAGACATCGGCTTCCGCGACGTGGCGGACAAGATCAACGCGTTTTATTCGGCCAGCTGAGAACAGGCGGCAATTGCGCGGGGCAATCCCGCAACTCAACCGGCCCCGAGCCGCGTTCTCTTGAACGCGGCTTTTTTGTGCATCCCCTGGAATTCATGAGCACGCACTGGTTTGGTTTGTCATAAGGCCCGATTTAGGAAACGGTCTCGCATGACGAACTTCCCAAAAACAGCAGGGTTTACGCTGGTTGAAATCATGATCGTCGTGGTCATTATCGGGCTGCTGGCGGCAATCGCCATACCGGCGTTTCAGCGCGTTCGAGCCAGTTCACAGGACAAGGCGGTGACGAACAACCTTCGCCAGCTCTCGGCCGCCGCCGAGCAATACTTTGTCGAGCAGGGTGCATCCACCGTGGCGAGCGCGAATCTGGTGGGCTCGAATTCCACGCAGTATCTCAAGGTTGTGCAGACTGTCGCCCGTGAGGTTTACGAGGCGAATTTGACCCTCGGTCTGCCTGTCACCGCAGCAGGGCTGGCCGGTGCGCGCACGATCACTTATCTGAACTAGTCCGGTCTGGCTGCGTCGGGGGCACGGCCTCGGGAAGGGGCGCGGCCCAGCCGGCGAGTGCGCTAGGCTTGGGGGGGACGGCCGCTGGATTTGAGCCTGGCACGGCTTGGATGCGGAAACCGCCTGACGTGACGGCCTCGGTGCGGGTGGTGATCGTGATGCGTTTGAGCCGAGGGTTGGGGGCATCGTAAGAGGCGCGCGGTTTCGACACGTCCTCGACCGCAATCTTCGCACCTGCGGGCGCGAGCACGCGGAGAGTGAGGGTGGCGTTTCCTGCCGCGAGGTGCACCTCGTTTTCGTCGGCCTGCACGTGATCGGCCTCGGTGAGCATTTGCCAGGTCACGTTCACTGCGTTGGCCGCAGTGCTCCATTCGTCCTGAATGAGCACACTGCGGTCGGGTGCCAGAGTGACTCCACGGCTGACGGACGCGACTTGGCCGCCATAAACGGCGTCGAGATTGACGACGGCGGTCGCGGGTTGAGTGGAGAAGCGCACGAGTTCACCGCGACCGGCGACCTGAGGCGGCGCGCCGTCGAAGCGAAGGATGTTGTGCGCATCGGGGCCGAGACGGAACACGTCCCAGCGGGGGCCGCCCTGCTCGCCGGACCAGAGCGCGACGCCCTTTGATTCCAAGGAGAGGTAGCTCTGCATGCCGGGATCAACGGCCCAGCGCACGCCGTCGGCCTCGAGCAGGAAAGACCCCGCGTCCATGTGCCCGTGCGATAGACTGGCCGAGCCGCCTTTGAGGCCGATAAACGTGGCGCGCGGATCAGCCCAAGCGGAGCGATGGGTCGCGACCGGGTTGGGGCCGCGTCCATACCAGCTGAGTGGCGGCGGGGTGACGGTGGCGTTGGTGAGTCGAGGATCGAGCCAAAGCAGGGCGAGTGCCGCTATGCGCTCGGATTCACTCGGAACGGATCGGCCAGGGCGGCTGGCCTCGAGGAGCGCAGCGTTACCGAACAGAAGGTCGGCGCGGCCGGTTCTGCGGGCGAACCAGTATTGCGTCAGGTTTTCACCGGTGCGGATGTTGCAATCCGAATAGGAATACAAGGCACCGGTGGGCGTCACCATTTGCAGCATGTAGTCGGCGCTGTGCAGGAAGCCGGGGAAAGCGGCGAGATCGGACGGTTTGCCGGTAAAGTGTTCGATCGCCTCGACGAGTATCACGTGAAACGTGGTGCCGTAACCCCAATACCCCGGACCCTCCGGGTAGGCGCCATCGGGAGCGTAGCCATCGGCGGCGAAGTGCAGGTTACGAGCCGCGCGGTCTATGATCCGCCGCGCGAGTTCGGGTTGCTCATCGGCGAGGGCGATGGCGCCTGCGACCATGCCGGCGTGGCAGACCTGGTTCCAGTTGTTGCGCCCCGAAACCCACCAGCGCTGCGGCTCGGGACCGGTATCGGATGGACTCAGCCCGAGTTCGAGAATGGCACGGGAGATTTTGCGTCGGTCGGAGGTGAGGAGTTGATCGTAGAGCCAGTCGTAGCCGATCGCTACGGCGAGCGTCATCTCGGCGGTGTCGAGAAAGTGCGATGGGTTCCAATCGTGAAACGCGCATACGGCGCGCAGCTCGGCGATGGCGCGATCGCTGTAGCGCGTCTCGCCCGTGAGGCGCGCCATCATCGCCAGAGTGCTGATACGCTCAAGGGCCGCGCGGGAAACGGCGAGCAGACGCTTGCCGTCTTTTTTGTAGGTCACGGGCGGCAGGGCGAGCAAGGCGTCGGCCCGCAGGCGGAGGCCGGCAAAGAAACGCGCCGAAACCGGGTCGGTTTCGACCTGCTCGCGTAAAGAGGCGAACTTATCGCCGCTCACGAGCAGGCGGGGGTGTGAGGGCGGGGGGGGGGAGAGAGGCATGGAAATGGTTTCGGCGCGCACTCGCGGGCACAGGCAGACGATGAATCCAACCAGCAAACGGAGTAACCGGGGCATGGTGAACTGAGCGGAGCTTTGAAGGGTGAAGGCAAGTGTGTTCACCTGCGCAGCGGATGCGAATGGGCCGTAAAATCTTGCGAGAGGGCGATTCCACACGGCTCATGTGAGAGGGCTTTCCATGCGACTTTATCCAACGACGCGAACTGACAAGATACGGGCTTCAATTCTGGCCTGCGTGATTCTGCTCGCACCTTTCGCGGTGCGTTTGGATCGGGTGTTGTGGTATCGCCTGTCGGACAAGCAGGAGGGCGATATTCTGATGCAGTCGTTGCCGAGGGGCGAGCTGGTGGATGCGATCGAAGGCATCACGCAGTCGCCGTGGTCGCACTGCGGAATCCTGGTAAAACACGATGGCGAGTGGCAGGTGGCGGAGGCGCTTGGCTCGGTGCGCTACACTCCGCTGTCGAGATGGATTATTCAGGGGCGTGGTTTTGTGGTTCAGTCTTACCGCTTGAAAAACCTGCCTGCCGGCTCCTCGGCGGCATTGGAGCGTGGCATCCAAAAACTTTTGGGCAGGGCCTACGACATCCGGTATGCACCGGACGATTCCAGCATCTACTGTTCGGAGTTGGTCTACAAGGTTTACGACCGCGAACTGGGCTTGAAAATCGGCACGTGGCAGGCACTCGGCGATCTCAACTGGCGACCGTATGAAGGGTTCATCCGCAAACTGGAGCCGGTGCGTCTGCCCTTGGATCGCGAAATGATCACGCCCGTCGGATTGACCGTGAGCCCTCTGGTCGGGCGGGTGTTTTGAGCGGCACTTGGCCCAGCCGGGTGGCTAAGGGTAAAGCAGGCGGTCGAGGGAAGCGTTGCTTGACCGCGGCTGGCGATGGGGATTGATGGCGGAATGAAGAGGCTCGTCTGGCTAAGTGCGGCGCTTGTTTTTTTATGCGTCATCAAACAAGCGCGGGCGGTTGAGCCCGGCTCGTTTGCCTACGTGTTGCAGGCCGAATCATTTGGGCATGGCAAAGCCGATGCAGTGGCCCGGCTCGCGCGGTGTGAACGGGATTGGGTGGTCTTGGACGCCGTTTACTCAGGTGACGCGGCATGGACGCCGGATGACATCGAGACCGTTCGAAATGGTCGGAACGCGCGCAAAGTAATCGCTTACATTTCAATCGGGGAGGCGGAGGAATACCGGGCCTACTGGCGCAAAGAATGGGGCGGTATCGGCAGAATCACCGCTTCAGCACCCTCCTGGCTCGGTGCGGAGAATCCTGATTGGAGAGGAAACTATCGCGTCAAGTATTGGCGACCCGAATGGCAGCGGCTCATCCTCGGCTCTGTGGAGGAGGCGATGGGGCGAGGGTTTGACGGCGTTTATCTCGATATCGTGGATGGGTTCGAAACATTCGAGCGAGAGGGCGACGAGTTCATTGATGACCGGTTGAATCCGGAGACTCGGCAAAGCTTTCGTCGTGATATGGTGGACTGGGTGAAGCTCATTGCCGCCCGTGCGCGCGCCGTAAAGCCGGATGCTCTGGTGATTCCGCAAAACGGATCCCAGTTGCTTTCGCAGGCGGATTTCGTCGCGACGATCAATGCGATCGGCATCGAGGACCTCTTTACCAACGGCAACAAGGCGCAGCCTGCATCCCATTCTGATTTTGTGCTGGGTTCGCTCAAGAAAATGACTTCGGCCGGGAAGCCAGTTCTCGTGATCGAGTATCCGCGTCATGCCCCGCAACAGTCACTGGCGCGCACCAAAGCGGGCGCGAACGGGATGGTTTGGCTGGTGACGGACCGCTCTTTAAAAACACTTGGCAGCTCGGGGCGGTAAGGCGGCACACCAGTTTGGCGGCGCCTTGAGCAGGGTATTCGCAGGTGTGCATCGGGTCCCGAAACCGCCGGTTCTATCCGGCAACGGAACTGCGTTTTTGGAATACGGGTTGAAACTGTGCCTCGTTTGGCACTGATGAGGTGTCCATGTCCCTTGGTTTTGTTGGTCAACGGTGCGTCAGTGAACGTGAACCCGAGCTCGGTCTCGGGCTCGTCGCGGAGCTGGATCGCACCCGCATCACAGTCGAGTTTCCCGCCACCCGCGAGAGACGTATCTACGCCCGGGGCACTCCGGTGTTGAAACAAGTCCGCTTTGGCGTCGGCGAGACGGTGGCGGCGCGCGATGGCTCCACGCTTGTGATCGAGGAGGTCGTGGAGGAGGCGGGGCTGCTCGTTTACATCGGCGGCGGATGTCGTGTGCGCGAGGACGTGATCTCGGACATCACCAGCGTGGGCTCGCCGGTCGAACGTTTGCTCTCCGGGCAGGCGGACCCGCGGGAGGTTTTTGAACTCCGCCAGCGCACACTGCTCGGCCAGGCGCGCATCCGCCAGTCGGAGGTGCGCGGGTTCCTTGGCGGGCGGCTGGAGTTGATTCCGCACCAGTTCTACATTCTGCACGAAGTCTCCAACCGCCAGATCCCGCGCGTGCTGCTCGCCGACGAAGTGGGCTTGGGCAAGACCATCGAGGCCTGCTTGATCCTGCAGCGCATGCTTGTGACCGGCCGTGCCAAGCGCGCCCTCATCCTCGTGCCGGAGCCGCTGGTGCACCAGTGGTTCGTCGAGTTGCTGCGGCGTTTCAACCAGTGGTTCACGCTCTTCGACGAGGAGCGCTGCGTGACCTGCGAGGCGGCGGACCCGGGTAAAAACCCGTTCCTCTCCGCCCAACTCGGGCTCTGTGCGGTCGGTTTCCTCGCGGGCAACACCGCGCGCGCCGAACAGGCCGTGTCCGCAGGCTGGGACCTCGTGATCGTGGACGAGGCGCATCACCTCGGCTGGACGCCCGAAGCCGCCAGCCCGGAATACGCACTGGTTGAGAAGCTCACCGCGAAGACCCCCGGCTTGCTCCTTCTTACCGCCACTCCGACCCAACTCGGTCTCGAGGGCCACTTCGCCCGCCTGCGTCTGCTCGACCCCCACCGCTATAACGACCTCGCCCGCTACATCGCCGATACCGAGCGCTTCGGCGCGGTCGCGGGCGTGGCGGAAAAACTAGTCGAAGGTAAGAAACTCACCGCAAAAGACACCGCCACTCTTCGCGAGATTTTTGACCGCGATGCGGAGCGCCTGGCCGAACTGCTGGCCGAGGTCGCGACTGGCAAGGAGGGCGCACGCGAGGACTTGTTGCGCACGCTGCTCGACCAGCACGGCACCGGCCGCGTGGTCTTCCGCAACACCCGCGCGGCCATGAGCGGTTTCCCCAAGCGAAAGTATTGTCCGGCTCCGCTCGAAGGCGCCACGCCGACGCTGCTCACCCGTATCGCGCGCGAACTCGAGGCCGAGGAGCGCGGCGACATTTCGGAGATACGCTACGCGTTCAAGGACGACCCGCGCATAGACTGGCTGGTCGCCTTCCTTAAAAAAACCTCGCCCGCCAAGGTCCTGCTCATCTGCCGCTCGGAGCGTAAACTGCTTGCCGTCGAAGCGGCAGTGAAGGACCGGGTGAATTTTAAAATCGGCCTCTTCCACGAAGGGCTTCCCCTCGTGGCGCGCGACCGCCAGGCGGCGTGGTTCGCCGAGCCGGACGGCGCACAGTTGCTGCTCTGCTCCGAGATCGGCAGCGAAGGCCGAAACTTCCAGTTTGCGCATCACCTCGTGCTTTTCGATCTGCCGCTCAACCCCGGCATCGTCGAGCAACGCATCGGGCGCCTCGACCGTATCGGGCAGACCGAGACGATTCGCGTGCACGTTCCCTACGTGATCGGCGGCGCCGACGAATGCGTTGCGGAGTGGTATCACCGCGGCCTCGGCGCGCTCGAAACGCCACTGCAGGCCGGCGACGATTACCACGCCGCCTTCAAGGCCCGCCTGCTTGCGCTCGCCACCGGTTGCGTCGAGGGACGCGGCCGCACCACGCCGGCCCAGCTCGACGAGTTGGTGGCGGAGACGGCGACCTTCCACGCCGCGCTGTCTGCGAAGTTGAAAAAAGGCCGCGACCGCCTGCTCGAGTTAAACTCCTTTGACCGCGAAGTAGCCGAGCGGGTGATCGAGCGCGTGCGTGCGGCGGACGCCGACCCGTTTTTGAAACGCTTCCTCGGCGAACTCTTCGACCACTTCGGCGTGCGCGTAAAAGACCACGAAGAGGGCGACGTGTCGCTCGAC
The DNA here is from genome assembly GCA_027488595.1 of Opitutaceae bacterium. Lineage (GTDB taxonomy): Bacteria > Verrucomicrobiota > Verrucomicrobiia > Opitutales > Opitutaceae > IMCC26134_A. Next base: position 11,754 of record JAIYBI010000372.1, read on the forward strand.
GCCAGCCACGCCTACGTCGAGGGCTTCCCGAGCATCCCGCGCGACGGCCTGCTCGCGACCTACGACCGCCGCCGCGCCATTGTGCGCGAGGACATCCGCTTCCTCTCCGCCGACCATCCGCTTGTGCAGGACACGATTGATTTGCTGGTGGATTCACCGGCGGGCACGACTGCGTTTTGCACGCTCGAGGCGGTCAAACCCAACCTGTTGCTCGAGGCGATTTTCGTGCTCGAATCGGTGTCGGACGGGCGCTGGCAGATTGACCGATTCCTCGCCCCGACGCCGGTGCGCGTGTTGCTCGATATTCACGGCAACGACCTCACCGCCGACCCCGATGCCGAAGGCTGGCTCGGCGACATCGAAGACGCGCCGCTGCCGCGTTTCCTTGAGCGGCCGGGTTTTAACGCCCATCTCTTGAAAAACATGGTCGAGGCCGCGACCGAGAAGGCGAAAGCGCTTGCGAAAGTAATCAAGCAAAACGCCCGCGAAGCGGCGGCGGCGGCGCTAACGACGGAGCTGCAACGTCTGGTGGATCTCGCCAAGGTAAACGACCACGTCAGCCCGAAGGAGATTGATCTCGCGCGACGTCAGGTTTTGCAGACCCGCACCGCCATCGAGCAGGCGCGTTTGCGGTTGGATTCGCTCCGCATGATCGTGGCTGGCACGGACGTTTGAGGGCCTTTCGCTGCGGGCGGGAGGATCCGCGCACAAAAATGCCGCCTCCGTTTCGGAGGCGGCATTTTTGTGCGGAACGTGCTGCGTTTGAAACCGCCGCGGTTTAGGCGCGCCCCATGTAGGTGCCGTCGTTGGTGGAGACTTTGATGAGTTCTCCGACCTTGATGAAGAGGGGCACCTGCACGATGAGGCCGGTTTCCAGAGTGGCGGGCTTCTGCACGTTGGAGGCGGTGTCGCCCTTCACGCCGTCGGGGCTCTCGGTGATCTTGAGCGTCACGCTCGAGGGCAGTTCGATGGTGAGGGCCTTCTCGTCCACGAAAAGGACATCCACCTTGCCGTTGGCGGTGAGGTAGTTCTTGGAGTCGCCGATGAGCTCGGTGGAGAGCTCGACTGTCTCGTAGGTGGAGGGGTCCATGAACGCGTAGCTGTCGCGGTCGGCGTAGCTGAATTCGAGGGTCTTTTTTTCGGTGGGCAGCACCTCGATGGTGTCGGTGGAAGCGAAGCGCTGGTCGAGCGCCTTGCCGTAGCGCAGATTGCGCATCTTCACCTGGACAAAGGCGCGGAGATTGCCCGGGGTGCGGTGCATGGTCTCCATCACGAGGTGGGGTTCACCGTTGAATTTGATGACTTGGCCTTTGCGAATATCGTTGGCTGAGGGCATGGGAGGAGGGCGTTGAGGGTTTTGCGGACGTGGTTTTGACTGGTTAAAAGGTAAACGGGTAACGCCCGCCCCTTGGCGGTGTCAAGGTCGCTGCCGCAGTTGTGGCGGGCAGGGCGCTTATTCCGGCAAACTCTCTAGATCCTAAAAGTTTTCCCTTACCTTTTCTGCGCGCATGGTGCCTCCTGTGGTTTTAACCGATGCGCATCACTGGCCTCGCTCTTGTTCCCCCGCCTTCCGCCGCCGACCTGCCTCGCGTCACGCCCGAGCTGCTCGCGTCCGTGCTCGCCCGCTACTCCCGTAGTAACGAGGGCATTCACGCCATCCTCGCCAAGGTGGATCCGGCCGATCCCGATGCCTCGATTGATCGCATCCTGAAATTCGTGGACTACGGCCACGCGTCCATCGGCGGCCTCACCGGCGGCCTCGCCATCGCCCTTGATGATGTCTCGATGTGGCTTGCGTATAAAGTCTTTGAGATCGCGCAAATGGCCGACGGCCAGGAGTCGTCCACCCGCTACATCACGCTCGCGCCGTCGGCGCTGCCTACGCCCGAGGCACTCGGCGTGCCGGCCGATCTCGCCGCCCGCTGGACCGCCGTGATGGGCCGTGCCTTTGCTGCCTACCAAGGCGAATACGATCGGCTCGACGCCCTCGGCACCGCCGAGCCCCACCGCGTGCGCGTGCCCGCCGATGCCAAGCCCGCGATGGTCACACGCATCCGCAAGAACTACGCCCTCGACCGCGCCCGCTACTTTATTCCCTTCGCCACCCGCACGAACCTCGCGCTCGTGCAGACTTCGCGTATGTGGGCGCAGACGGTGAAGCATCTCGCCTCCCTCCCGCAGCCCGAGGCTCAGGCCGCCGCCGAGCTCATTCGCGGGGAGTTGCTAAAAATGTCCCCGCGCCTCATGCGCCACAGCCAAGCCGACGCGAGTTACCAACAACAAGCCGCCGCCGAGCTCGCCACCTCGTGCCGGCTCGGTTTGGAGCGTCTTTCGTCAGCGCCGCTGGCCGACGAGACTTGGGTTCACGTTGACCGCGCCGTGCCGCCCTTCCTCGCCGAGGCGCAAACCGTGCCCGAAGCCCTTTCGGCGCGTGTCAACCGCTACGGCCAGCAAGGCACCGCCACCCGTCGGATGCGGGTGAGCTTCGCCTGGAACAACATGGCCATCGCCGAACTGCGCGACCTCAACCGCCACCGCACCGGCCACCGCTACACGCCTCTTATCCAAGCCGGTTTCTACCTGCCGCCGGAGATCGCTCACGCCGATCACCAGGCTCTGCTCGATGAGCAACTCGCACTCACCCGCGAACTGCTTGCGCGCGGCTCGCCGGCCTACGTTTACACTTTACTGCTCGGAGCGCAGACACCTTTCGAACACTGCACGCAGGGCGACAAATTCATCTACGAGGCCGAGCTGCGCACCGGCCTCGGGGCGCACTTCCGTTACGCCGAGCACTTGAGTGAGGCCCTCGCCGGCTTTTTTACGCAAGTTCCCGAGGCCCGCGCCTGGGTGGTCGAGGGAACCGCCGAGCCGGAATAACCTTGCCGAAGAGCCGAGTCCTTATTGCCATTTCGTAACATGAATTTCGCCGCTGGCCTCACACTTGCCGCTTGTGCGGTTTTAGTGGCCTCGTCCGCCTCGGGTGCTCCCGGACGCGTGGACACCGCCAGGCGCGCCACTCAGGTCTCGACAGACCAGAAAGCCATTTTGCCCGAAGTTAAACCGATCGAACGCAACGACGTCCTTATGGACAAACGCTTCGCCACCGACACCATCACGAAGGAGCAAGCCGCCGTGGGTGATCGTCGCAGCTCCATTGCGGTCACCGAGACTCGCGACAAAAAAACTTACGCCACCCCGGAGCGCAAAGAGTTCGATCTCATTGAACGCAAGGAAAGCCCCTGGTCCGGCAAGAAGTCGCGTTTCTCCACTGCGGAGGATGCCTACCGCTCCCAAACGGCGACGCGGTTTCAGGATAAAATCAGTGACGCCTCGCCGGTCACCCGCAACGTTCGGCCCGTCGTGGATAAGCGCACCACCTTTGACCGAATCAACCGTTTCGCCTTTATGAAAAACTCCGACCAAGGCGTCTCCGTGACCACCGCCGGAAGCGAAAGACCCGCCGCCGACGCGTCGTCCGTTTCTTCGCCCGGAGCGGCCGTGCCGCGTCCTTGAGCAATCGAATCCTTGCCCTGAAGCTCCCTCAACCTCGCCCCATGACCACTGCGTGAAACCCTTTCGTATTCTGCAATTCAACATGCAGTTTGGCCAGGTCTGGGACGACGCCGCCCCCGATCAGGCGCCTATCCGGCTGGAAGACACGATCGCCGAGTTGCTGCGCCACGACGCCGACGTGATCAATCTGCAAGAGGTCGAGCAGTCCAAGGGCGGGGGTGATCAGATTCATCCGCCGCCCAACTATGAGAGGCTTTGCGCGGCGCTCCCGGGCTATGACGGCCATTTTACCTACCCCAAGCCGGATCCCCGGGAGCTCCCCTTCGGCATCGGTCTGGCCACATTCTCGAAAACGCCGCTCAGGGGACGCTTTCGCGAAACGATCCCCTCGCCGCCCTTGCCCTTCGATTTTTACGGCACGCCGAAGACCCCCACCGACCGCGTGCTGATCGGATCCCGCACGGTAATCCAGGGACGCAGTCTCACGATTTTGAATACGCATCTGCTCGCCTTTTTCATGCTCAAGGCAACCAGCCGCGATCATCCCGGCCAGCGAAATCAAGTGGCCGCACGCCTGCGCGCCTCCGCGGCCGAGGGCGCGGCGGTTTTGACCGGAGATTTTAACGTGCGTGACCACGAGGGCCTTGCCGCCCAGTTCGCCGCCGAGGGCTTTACCACCGCCGAGGGAAAAGAAATCACCTGGCGGCGGATGCCCTTTGTGCTCGATCACATTTTCTACAACTCCCCGCTGCGTTGTGTGAATCGCGAGGTCATCCCCACCATGGCCTCCGATCACCACGTGTTGCTGGCGGATTTCGTCTGGGCTTGAAGTCAGTTGCTTCCCGCTTCGCCCGTCGAAGCCGGTCCTTCCCGCTACAGTCTGTCGGACTCGGCTTGAGCGCGCTGGCTGGCGCTGGCGAGGAAGTAGGATTGGGCGGAGAACAGCGGCGCGCCTTCCTCACGCGGGATGGGCAGGTAGCCGCCGCCGGCGGAGAGCAGGCGGGCGGAGTCGTTATCCTGGAGCTCGATGGCGAACAGCTCCTCGATCACCCAGCGCCGCAGGGCGGGATCAAGGAGGGGAAACACCACCTCGATTCGGCGGAAAAAATTGCGCGGCATCCAGTCGGCGCTGCCGGTGTAGACATCGGGCGCGCCGCCATCGTTGTGAAAGTAAAAGGCGCGGATGTGTTCGAGGAAACGACCGACAATCGAGCGCACGCGGATGTTTTCGCTCAGGCCGGGCACCCCCGGCACGAGGCAGCAGACGCCTCGCACAATGAGGTCAATCTGCACGCCGGCCTGCGATGCTTCGTAAAGGGCGTCAATCACCGCCTGATCCACCAGTGAGTTCATCTTGGCCATGATGCGGGCCGGACGTCCGGCGGCGGCGTTCGCCGCTTCGCGGCGGATCAACTCGATGACGCGCCGGTGCAGGGTGAACGGTGCGATCAGCAAGTGGGTGAACTGCGGCGAGCGACCGAGGCCGGTCAGAGTGTTAAACAGCGCGGCGGCGTCGGCGGTTAGAACCTCGCGGGAGGTGAAATGGCTGAGGTCGGTGTAGATTTTGGCGGTGCGCGGGTTGTAGTTGCCGGTGCCGAGGTGGACGTAGCGGCGGAGTTTGCCGTCGGGCTCGCGGCGCAGGACGAGGCAGATCTTGGCGTGGGTTTTGAGGTTTTTCACGCCATAGACGATCTGGGCGCCGGCGCGCTGGAGTTCATCGGCGCGGTTGAGGTTGCGCGCCTCGTCGAAGCGGGCTTTCAGCTCAACGAGGACGGTGACGTGCTTGCCGTTTTCCGCGGCGCGGATGAGGGCGTCGATGATGCGGGACTTCCGCGCGGTGCGGTAAAGGACCTGCTTGATCGCGATGACGTCGGGATCTCCGGCCGCTTCCTCGATGAGGCG
>JAIYBI010000108.1 GCA_027488595.1 Opitutaceae bacterium
CCCGAATTGATCAAAATTCGCGGCTACAAAAACAAATACGAGGTCCCCGGTCTGACCAAAATCAGCCTCAACACGGGCATTGATGCCGAGGCCGACAAAAACCAGATCGCCGACATCGTTCGCGATCTCGCTGCCATCTCGGGCCAGAAGCCCGTCTTGGCCAAGTCCAAGAAGGCCATCTCCAATTTCAAGCTCCGCCAAGGACAGACCGTCGGCGCTTACGTTACCCTCCGTGGCGACGCCATGTGGGATTTCCTCTACCGCCTCCTCGCCGTAGCGCTCCCCACCATCCGCGACTTCCGCGGCGTTCACTCCAAGTTTGACGGCCAAGGTAACTACACCCTCGGCGTTTCCGACTTCACAATCTTCCCTGAGATCGTCGTCGAGAACGTCAAGAAGAGCATGGGCCTCGATGTTAACATCGTGACCTCCGCCCTCACCGATGACGAGGGCCGCGAGTTGCTTAAGCTCCTCGGAATGCCCTTCCGTCGCACCGAGGCTCAAATCGCCGCCAGCGCCGCCGCCGCCAAGTCCAACGCCGCCTAACTTCTACCGCCATGCCCAAGACATCCGCCATCAAACGTAACGAGAAACGCAAGAATCTCGTGGCGAAATTCGCCGCCAAGCGCATCGAGCTCAAGGCCGCTCTCGTCAACCCCGCGTTAACCAACGAGGAATTTTTCGCCGCCTCCAAGGCCCTGCAAAAGCTTCCCCGTAACTCTTCACCCGTTCGGGTTCGGAACCGTTGCAGCCTGAGCGGTCGCCCTCGCGCTTTCATTCGTAAATACGGCGTGTCCCGTATCACCTTCCGCGAACTTGCCCTGAACGGCAAGATCCCCGGCGTTACCAAGTCCTCTTGGTAAACATTTTCTGCCTTCGGGAGTAGCGCGCCTCGCAAGATGCGCCGGATATGACCCGCCGGCTTCCTTAAAACAACAACATCCACCACCATGACCGATCCAGTCAGCGACTTCCTCACCCGCCTGCGAAATGCTTCGCGTGCCGGCCAAGCCCAAACAAGTGCTCCCCACTCCAAACTTAAGGAGAGCATCGCCGCCATCCTCAAGAACGAGGGCTTCATTGTTGATTACACCAACGGTGCCGACGCACAGGGCCACAAGACCCTCGTCGTAACCCTTAAGTATGTTGATAGCGCTCCCGCGTTCACCAACCTCTCCCGCATTTCGACCCCGGGCCGCCGTCTCTACGTCGGCTACACCGAGATTCCCCGCGTCCTTAATGGCCTCGGCATTAGCATCCTCTCGACCTCCAAGGGCCTCAAGACCAACGCTCAGGCGCGTCGTGAGAAGCTCGGCGGCGAACTCGTCGCCAACGTCTGGTAACCAAAGGAACCACTCATCATGTCACGCGTAGGCAAAATTCCAGTTCCCATTCCCGACAAGGTCAAAGTTGACGTCAAAGCCAACACCGTCTCCGTCGAGGGTCCCAAGGGAAAAACCAGCCGCACTTTTGCGCCGGTCGTTTCCATCACCTTGGCCGACAAAAAAATCACCGTCGCCCCGCTCGACGAAAGCCGTTTCTCCCGCGCCATGTTCGGCACCGTTCGTTCGGTGATCGCCGGCATGGTTCAAGGTGCTTCCCAAGGCTACTCCAAGGATCTCGAAATCCAAGGCGTCGGCTTCAAGGCCGCCCTCAAGGGCAAGCAGCTCGATCTCGCGCTCGGCTATTCCCACCCGATCCTCTTCGACATCCCCGAGGGCATCAAAATCACCGTCACCGATCAGACCAAGTTGAAGATCGAGGGCGCTGACAAACAGGTAGTCGGTCAAGTGACCGCCGCCATCCGCGCCTTTTATCCGCCCGAGCCTTACAAGGGCAAGGGTGTCCGTATCGTCGGCGAACGCGTCCGCCGCAAGGAAGGCAAGACCGTCGCCTAACCGTGATCGTCTTCTTCTCAACCGTAACTTCTACCCAGGCCGCTTAAGCCATGAACACTATCCGCAAAGCCAGTCTCCTTCAGAAACGCCGCTGGCGCATTCGCAAAAAAGTGACGGGCACCGCCCTCCGTCCCCGCCTCGCTGTCAAATTCAGCGGCAAGCACATCTATGCCCAGGCTGTGAACGACGAGCTCGGCACCACCTTGGTTTTCCTCTCCAGCCTCGACGCCGATCTCCGCGCGAAGAAGCTGTCCGCCAACATCTCCGGGGCCAAATCCCTCGGTGAGGCTTTCGCCGCCAAGGCGAAAGCCGCCGGCATCGAGTCCGTCGTCTTCGACCGCTCGGGTGCTCCTTACCACGGCAAGGTGAAGGTCTTCGCCGAAGCCGCCCGCGCCAGTGGTCTTAACTTCTGATCCCCACCATGAGCAATTTCAGCAATAACAATAGTCGTCGCAACGATCGTGATCGTGGTGCCGAGTCCGATGGTCCCTCGATGTTCGAGAAGATCGTCTTCATCAATCGCTGCGCCAAGGTGGTCAAGGGTGGCCGTCGCTTCAGCTTCGCCGCCTTGTGCGTCGTCGGTGATCGCGCTGGCAACGTCGGCATTGGCTACGGACGCGCCAACGAGGTTCCCGAGGCAATCAAGAAGTCCACTGAAGGCGCTAAGAAGCGTCTGGTGAACGTCAAGCTCCGCGGTGACACCATCCCCCACGAAGTTTCTGGCGCCTATGACGGTGGCAAGGTTCTCCTTCGCCCCGCAACCCCCGGCACCGGCCTCATCGCCGGTGGCGGCGTCCGCGCCGTGCTTGAGGCCGCTGGCATCAAGAATGTGCTCACGAAGTCGTCCGGTTCCAGCAACCACATCGCCATCGTGAACGCCACCCTCGCCGCTCTGCTCCAGTTGAAGACCGCCGAACAATACGCCGCCATCCGCAAGGCTTGAGCGTCGTATCCGATAACTCACTACAATTAACAATCCGAGTCCCGCCCGCCCTGTGCGCGGCGGGGCGACCCTCCCAAGGACTATGAAACTACACGAACTCAAGAACGTCGAAGGCGCGATTCATCGCAAGAAGCGCGTCGGCTGCGGCGAAGGCGGCGGCCACGGCAAGACCTCCGGTCGCGGTGGCAAGGGCCAGACGGCCCGCTCCGGCAGCTCAATCCGCCCCGGTTTCGAGGGCGGCCAGATGCCCCTTTATCGCAAACTCCCCCATCGCGGCTTCAATCAAGCCTCGTTCCGCGTCGAGATACCGGTGATCAATGTCGGTGACTTTTCGCGCCTTGGCGCAGATGTCACTGAGGTGAACGCTGCGGTTCTTGCCGCCGCCGGTCTCATCCGTGGCCGTGTTACCACGGTCAAGGTGCTCGGCGAGGGCGAAATCACCCGTGCGCTCAAAATCACCGCCGCCAAGTTCTCCGAGTCCGCCAAAGCCAAGATCGAGGCTGCCGGCGGCCAGGCGATCGTCGGCTAAGTGCCGCTCATGTCACGCCACGGTTACATTGCCGTGACTTAGCTCCTGATACGGGCGGGTGAGTGCCTTTCGGCGCCCCCGCCCATTCTCGTTTTTTCCGCTCCCGATATTTTACCCAACGTGTTCTCCGCCTTTACCAATTCGCTGAAGATCCCCGAGCTTCGCTCGCGTATCTTCTACACTCTCGCGCTTCTCTTCGTCGCTCGCGTGGGCGCTCACATTCCCTTGCCCGGTCTAGACCCGAAGCCCCTGCAGGTCTTCTTCGCCGATCAGGCGGGAGGAGCCGGCGGCGCGGTCATCGGTCTCTACAATATGTTCACCGGCGGCGCCCTCTTGAAGGGTGCGGTCTTCGCGCTCGGCATCATGCCTTACATCAGCGCGTCCATTATTTTCCAGTTGATGAGCGCCGTGGTCCCGGCCCTCAGCCGCCTCCAGCAGGAAGGCGAAGTCGGTCGCCAGAAACTCACCCAATACACCCGTTATGCCACGGTGCTGATTTGTTTGGTTCAGGGTGCTCTGCTTATCCTGA
>JAIYBI010000548.1 GCA_027488595.1 Opitutaceae bacterium
AACTGGTCGCCCCGGTCGGCGTAGCCGAGGAACTGATCCAGGCTCGCGAATCCGGGGCTCAGAAGCGCGTGGTCTCCGGGCTTAGCGAGCGCGGCGATCGCTTGCACGGACTGCGCCAAGTCGTGGCACAGCGTGTAGGCCACGTGCTCGGCGCCGCAGAAAGTCGCAAGGACGTGCCGCGTCTCGCCGATCAAGGCGACGTGCCGAACGCGCGGGGCGATGCGGCGGATAAAGCCGTGCAGGTCGCCGCCCTTTGACTTGCCGCCAGCGATGAGCAGGACCGGTTGCTGGAAGCGGGTGAGCGCGGCCTCAGCAGCATGAAAGTTAGTCGCTTTGGAATCATTCCACCAAGTGACGCCATTGATCTCTCCCACCTTTTCTAGGCGATGGCGCGAGGGCGCGAAACTACGGGCGGCGGCGTAAAGAATGCTCTCACGCAGCCCGGCAGCGCGCCACCATGCGGCGGCGAGGAGGAAGTTTTCCCGCTGCGGGTATGCGGCGAAAAGAGTGCCCTCAAGTAACACGTCGCCGGGTTGATCTTCGCTGGCGACGCATGCGTCGGCGGGGAGCGTCTGACCGAAAAGCGTGGCGAAGCGCTGCACACTGCTGCCCGCGTGAACGTGTCCACCGATGCAGCGCTCAAGCAAGCGCCACTTGGCCATGAAATAGGTTTCCATGCTGCCGTGCCGTTCCAAGTGATCCTCGGCGAAGTTTATCCAAAGGGCGCTGTCGGCGCGGAAGTGACGCAGCGTCTCGGCCTGGAACGAGCTGACCTCGCACAGCGCGTAGGCGTTGGGAGCGCCGCCGTTGCGGTCCACCACGAGCTGGGAAAGGGGATAACCGATATTGCCGGTGGCGGTGGCATCGAGCCCGGCGGAATTCAACGCGTGAGTGAGAAACTCGGTGAGCGTCGTCTTGCCGTTGGTGCCGGTAATGGCGACGAATGGGCCGCGCCAGAAGAGTGAGGCAAAATCGAGTTCGCCAAGGCACAGTGCACCTGCCGCACGAGCGGAGGCGAGCCATGGATGGGTTGGAGTGAAGCCGGGGGAAAACAGCACCAGGCGATGCGCGGTCGCGTCAGCGGCGGTGAAATCACCGAAATCACCGTCGCTTGGATTCGCGTCAAAAACCATGCCCTTTGCACCGAGGCGTGAGACCAGAGACGTCAACGCACGACCGCTCACGCCACCGCCAAAAATGGCGACGGGATGAGAGAGCAGCGGGCGAATGTAATCAGGGACGTTCACGAAAGATTTTAGCTAGAAGGAAGCGGGCGAGGGAAGGCAGGGAGTTAGCGCAGTTTCAAAGTCGCGAGACCCGCGAGAGAGCACATGAGCGAGATGACCCAGAAGCGGAGAACCACCTTCGTCTCGGGCCAGCCCAGTTTTTGGAAATGGTGATGGATCGGAGCCATCCGGAAAACGCGGCGACCCTCTCCATAGCGGCGTTTGGTATACTTGAAGAAACCGACTTGAATGATTACCGAAAGCGCCTCCAAAACGAAAACTCCGCCGACGATGATCAGCGTAAAAGGCTGCTGCACCATGAAAGCGATGACTCCGATCAGTCCGCCGAGGGCAAGCGAGCCGGTGTCACCCATAAACACTTCAGCCGGATAGGAGTTGAACCACAGAAAAGCCATGCCGGCCCCGACCAACGCGGCGCAGATGATGGTGAGTTCACCGCTTCCGCCGACGTATGAGATTAACAAATACGAAGCGATCTTGGTGTTGCCGGCGGCGTAGGCCATGATTCCGTAAACGAGCGCCACGCTGATGGTGCATCCGATGGCGAGACCGTCGAGCCCGTCGGTGAGGTTGATCGCATTGGAGAAGCCAACGATCCAGAAGAAGTGCATCACAAACAAACCGATCAAACCGAAGCCGAGAGGAAACACGTAGACCGGATCCTTAAGAAACGGCATCCAGACCTCCCGAATCTTTTCGGCACTGGTCGGATGCAGAAGCAGCACGGCAAGGGAGATGATTGTTACGAGAGTCTGCCAGACGATCTTCTCCCTGGACGATATTCCGTCTTTGTTCTTATGCACCGCCTTCAGATAGTCGTCACGAAACCCGACCCCTGTGAGGGCGGCGTAGACAAAGAGGGCGGTATATACCCAGACATTCGGCGCGGCCCAGAGCACGGAGCTGATGAAAACCGAGAAAAAAATGAGCAAGCCTCCCATGGTGGGCACGTTCTTTTTATCGAACCGCTGCGCGAGGTCACCGGTGCGGGTGTCGTCGTAGTGCTGACCATACTTGAGTTGGCGCAACTTGGCGATGAGCCACGGGCCGATGATAAAGCCGATGACCGTGGCGGTGCCGGCCGCCATGAGCGCACGAAACGACAGGAAGCGCAGGATACGGAGCGGACCCCAGATGTAATCGAGATCTGAAAGATAGCTGAGCATGGCTAGTGGGAGCGCGCGGCGACTTCGCCGGCGGAAACGAGAAGGGATTCGAGTTGGTAGCGTCGGCTGCCCTTAATGAAAACCGAGCCGGTAAACTGATCCAAATGAGCACGGGCCGCCGTGAGGTCGGGCACCGAAATCACAGCCTGCGAACCCGCGCCCTGCAGAAGCGCGTGGGCGGCGGCGGGCGCAGCCAGCACGAATGCGCGATCGGCAGGCCGAAGACGGGCGGCCAGAGCGGTTCCAAGTTCGCGATGATACCGCACCGTATCAACGCCGAGTTCTTCCATGCCTCCGACGATGTAAAGCCGGGGCAGCTCGACCGGTGCCAAGTCGGCGAACACGGCGAGCGCGTCGTGCATCGAAGCGGGATTGGCGTTGTAGCAATCCACGTAGAGCCAGCGCCCGGCGGCATCCCGGCGAAGCTCGCCCCTCAGCGCGGCCGGCTGCCAGAGCGAAAGCCGGGACTGGGCGTCAGCAGCGGTGACACCGAGGTGAAGCGCGGCGGCGAGAGCCAGGGCGGCGTTTCCAGCCATCCCGTCGGAGATTCGCCGGCAATGAAACTCCAGTTCGAGCGCGGAATCTGTGGGTTTAAAACAGATACGCGTCGCGTCTGCGTGGTGCGATATGGCCGGGTCCAGCGGAAGAACCGGAGCAGCCAAACTGCGAAACACATCATAGGCGGCGCACGACGCGGCGAACAGTTTCAAGCCGCCGGACCGGGTGGCCGCCGGCAAGACAGATTTCTCACGCGCTACTCCTTCGAGCGAACCGAGAGCCTCAAGATGCGCGGGACCAACAAGGGTGATTATAGAAAGATCCGGCTGGATCATGGCTGCCAGCGGAGCCATTTCGCCCGGGCCGCCAATGCCGGCCTCAATCACAGCGAAGCGATGGATGGCGGGATCGAGACGGGTGAGAGTGAGCGGAACACCAAGGTGATTATTGAGGTTACCCGCGGTGGACAAGACATCACCCGGCGAGGATCCGAGCAGGAGGGAGAGCAGGTCCTTGGTGGAGGTTTTCCCCGCACTGCCGGAGATGCCGACCACCGGGCGCTGGAAAGTTCCACGATGAGCGGTGGCAATGGCCTGAAAGGCGACCAGCGTATCCTTTACCACGAGCTGAGGCAAAGAAAGCGATAGGTCGGGCTTTTCGACCAACGCGGCGGAAGCGCCGGCGGTCTCAGCCGCGGACAGAAAGGAGTGACCGTCGCGAACGGCGGACTTGATCGCGACAAAAACGGACCCGGCGCTGATGCTTCGCGTATCAATGCCGAAACCTGCAAGGGCGCACGCGGGTTCACGCGTCCATTGGCCGGATGCGGCGCGGGCGATAAAATCGGGAGCGAAGAGGGGCATCGGCGGGAAAAATCAGGGAGCAGGAGGCTCGACGCCGGAACGCAGACGTTTGAGTGCGATCAACTCCCTCACGACCTGGCGATCGTCAAAGGGCGTAACAGTGTCAGCAAATTCCTGATACGTCTCGTGGCCCTTTCCGGCGACGAGCATACAGTCTCCGGGGCGGCACATGTCGAGAGCGAGACTGATGGCGCGACGACGATCCTCGATCCAGGTGAACTTCGAAGGTGTCGTCACACCGGCACGCATATCCTCGAAAATCCTGCTTACCGATTCGTTACGGGGATTGTCGCCGGTCGGCAGGGCGATATCCGCGAGATCCTCGACGGCGCGAGCCATGAGCGGGCGCTTGGCTCGATCGCGATTTCCGCCGCAGCCGAAAACGCAAATCAAGCGGCCGGGGGTGATCGAACGCAGCATGCCGAGGGCGTTGCGAAGGGCATCGTCGGTGTGGGCATAATCCACCAAAACATTGAATGCCTGGCCCTCTTCGATGCGCTCCATACGGCCCGGAACACCGGGAAAGGATGCGAGACGCGGCAGAAAAATCATGGGATTACGACCCAGCCCCCAAGCCGTAGCGGCGGCGGCGAGAACATTACTGACATTGTAACTGCCGAGCATCGGGCAGCGGACCCGGGCGCGACCTTCCGGCCACACGAGGGTGAAGACGGTTTCTTTGAACCCGAGCTCGACTCCTTCTGCGCGAATGGCCGCGTCGGTTGACTCACCATAGGTAATGGCGCGCATCCCGGCAGGAAGCATGGCCAGAAGACGGCGGCCGTGAGCATCGTCCATATTGATCACCGCAACAGGTGGCGGACGGCCAACGCCCCCGGTGAACAACCGGGATTTGACCAAGAAATAGGCCTCGAGGGTTTGGTGATAGTCGAGGTGATCCTGAGTTAGATTCGTAAAAACGGCGGCACCGAATTCCAACCCGAGCACGCGTTGCTGATCTATTCCGTGCGAGCTCACCTCCATGACGGCGTCGCGACAGCCGGCGTCACGCATTTGGGCAAGCATGCCAAAGATATCGGGTGCCTCGGGCGTGGTCCTGAAGGACGGCACCATGCGCGCGCCCAAATCATAGGAAATCGTGCCGAGCAACCCCACCCTGGAGCCGTCCTCAAGGAAGTGTTTGATGAGATGGCTGACGGTGGTCTTTCCGTTCGTGCCGGTGACTCCGACGACGTTCAAATCACGGTCGGGAGCGCGGTGAATACGACGAGCGGCGCGGGCGAGGGCGGCGCGGGGATCGGCAACCTGAATGAATGTAACCTTCGCGGGGGCGGTGGCGGGCTCAGTGATCGAAACAATGGCAATGGCACCGCGACTCAACGCCTCGGCGACAAACGCAGCACCGTCGTTTCTCAAACCGGGAAGAGCGAAGAAGACGTTGCCAGGCACCACTCGACGGCTGTCCATCGCGATGCCAGAAATCGGGCGCTCGAGTGAGCCCCGGAGCTCCAGGATTTCACCCTCGGAGAAGAGATCGGAGAGTTGTGGTGCCATTTTGAATACGCTTGGAAAGGGATTGGATGAGCCACGGCGTGAGCGAGGAACGATTTCAACGGCGTCCCGCGCGGATGGCGCGGCGGCGGCAAACGCATGGATGAGCGGATAGTTTTGAGAAAGATAGCCGATCACGGGCGGCCTCCATCGTTACGCGCCAGCAAGCCGCCGACCGCGGTGGAAGTCACCGGCTTGATGTCCATGTATTGAATAAGCTGCTCCGCAATTTTTCGGAAACTGGGGGCGGCGACGACCGAGCCATAGGCGATGCGCCCGTTCGCCGGGTGGCCATCGTCCACCACCACGGTGATCACAACCCGCGGGCGGCTGGCAGGAAAAAAGCCCACGAAGGAACCAACGTGATCGCGGTCGGAATAGCGGCCTCCGATGAGCTTTTGGGCGGTGCCGGTTTTGCCCGCGACCTCAAAGCCCGGGATGGCCGCAACCTTCGCGGTGCCCTCCTCGGATACGACCTTTTGTAACATGGCCGCCATGGACTCGGCGGTGGCAGGCGCGATAACGGTGCGCCGCGAGGAGGGTTTAAAGGAATAAACCACTTCACCTTGTGCATCCAGAACCTGCTTTACGATTTGAGGACGCATGAGCAGGCCGCCGCTCGCGATGGTGGCCATGGCATAGTGGATTTGAAGAGGCGTAACCGCCACCGAGTAACCGGCAGGAATGCGCGTGATGTCCGGCGTGGACCACTTGGCTGGATCGGCGATAATGCCGGGTTCCTCGTGACCGAGGGGAAACCCGGTGCGTTCGCCGAAGCCAAAGGCACGGGCGTAGTCGTAGAAGGGTCGGTCGCCGAGTCGCATGGCGAGCTGGGCCGCTCCGACGTTGCTGGAATGGCTGATGATCTCGGCGACACTGAGCGCGTGATCATAGCGGTGATCGTCGCGCATGAACCGGCGTTCGCGCCCGGCGTGAAGAATGGTAGCCAGCGTGCAATCGAACTTGGTCGCAGGCGTAACAAGCCCTTCGTTGAGCGCGCCGGCAGCGGCGACAATCTTGAACGTGGAGCCCGGTTCAATCAGGTCGGTGGCGGCGATGTTGCGCTGCACGTCGAGCGGAGCGTCGCCGTAATCGTTGAGATTGAAACTCGGATAATTTGCCAGCGCGAGCAGGAAGCCGGTGCGTGCGTCGCTTACGATAATAGTCGCCTTCCCGGGCTTGAAATTGGTGACGATCGCGGCGAGCTCCTGCTCGACCATGTGCTGGATGGCGGCATCGATCGAGAGCATGACGCCCCAGCCGTCCGACGGCGCAACCTCGCGGCTGCGAAACTGTGCGAGTTCGGTGCGACGACCATCGCGCTCGACCTCGCGCCATCCGCTGTGGCCGCTCAGATAAAGGTCAGCGAAGGCCTCGACGCCACCCGAGGCGGCTCCCTCCTTGTTGAGAAAACCAATGACGTGCGCAGCAAGTTCGCCATGCGGATAAACCCGGCGGTAGGAACGCTCGGCGGTGAGACCGGTGACACGCAGAGCCTCAATGCGGGCAAATGCTTCCTCGCTCACACCCTCTTTGAGTTTCTTCCACTCGACACGCACGCGGCCATCGGCGGCTTCGTCGCGGGTGTCCTTCTCCACCGGAACATCCCGCCACGAGGGGACAAAAAAGTCCTCCATCTCTTGCGCCGACATACCGAGTTCGACGGCGAGTTTGGCGCGCTTTTCCTGCTCGGCGGCGATGATGCGGTTCTTCCTTCCTGGCAGCCGTTGAAAATCAATCTTTTTGACCACCGCCCACGGATCCACTGCGAGCGTGATTTCAGTTTGGCTGGTGGCGAGCAGATCGCGGCGGGTGTCGAAGATGTCACCGCGACGGGCCAGAACAGGAACTATGTCGTGACGGGAATTCTGGATTTGGGAGAGGTAGTGTTCGCGATCCAGGACATGCAACTGGACCAACCGGGTAGCGAGGACGCCGAAGCAGACTAGAACGGAAGCGGCGACAAGGCCGAGTCGGATGTTGGTGGCGAAACCCCGGGTGCTCATCAAATCAGCGCGGTGCGCCTCCCAGGTTGAAGCGAATGGGAACATTCACGAGACCGTGCTCGGAAGCAAAGATCTCGGCGTTGCGCTTGGCGGCGAGCCGCTCGCCGGCGGAGACGCCGACTCGTAAGACCCTTGCCTCGGTGGGACGGCCGAGACCGAGAGCGAGGATCTGGTTCCGACGCTCAAGCACCTCGGGGGATTGCTCGGTGGCGACCGAACCTCCGATTTCGGCGAGGCGGCGGCCGGCCTCCGCCGTGCGTTGCTCAAGAACGCGGGCGTTATTGGCCGACACGGAAATGCGCTGGCGAAGATCCACGATCGAAAAACCCAGCCCGCCGCTCACGCCGAGCATAAAAAGAGCGGTGATAAAAATCTGGGTGGCGAAGGCCCGGCGGGTTCTTGTATTCATAAAAGGGTTACGGTGACGGCAACTTGTGAGTAAGGGCGGTTTGGATATGTCTTTACGGGGTGGATACGACGTTGGACGGGTTGTCGGTAACTTCTTAGAGTTTTCGGATCGCACGGAGGCGGGCGGAGCGGCTGCGGGGGTTGGCGGCAATCTCGTCGTCGCCCGCGACGATTGCCTTGCGCGTGAGTGCATCGGCCACGGCGGTGCGGAGGTCGGCGGGGCGGTGGTCATCCCTTGTCTCCGGCTGGCCGCAGAGGCGACGGAAGGCCTGCTTGACCGGACGATCTTCGAGCGAATGGAAGCTGATCACGGCGAGCACGCCTCCAGGAGCTAGGGCGGCAAAGGCGGCGGGGAGCGCACGCTCGAGGGCACCGAGCTCGTCGTTCACGGCGATACGGATACCCTGGAATGCCCGGGTAGCGGGGTGGATGCGCGAGGTGAAGCGATCGCGGGGCGGGATGGAGTCGGAAATCAACTCCGCAAGAGACGCAGTGCGGGCGAGGGCCCCGGTGCCGCGAGCGGCGAGGATGGCGCGGACAACACGGCCCGCGTGGCGCTCCTCCCCGTAAGTCCCCACGGCACGGTAGAGCATTTCCTCGGTTGCGGTTTCGAGCCAGATCGAGGCCGGCACACCATGACGGGGATCCATACGCATATCGGCGGCGGCATCGGACCGGAAAGAGAAGCCACGCTCCGCCTCATCGAGCTGAAATGACGAAACACCGAGATCAAAAAGTATTCCGTCGAGACCGGAGAGCTTGAGCGATGCGAGTTCGCCGAAATCGCGGTCAAGCAGGGTGAAAAGCCCGGGAAAGGCGGCGCGCAAGCCCTCGGCGCGCGGCGCGGCGGCGGGGTCGCGATCAAGTGCGGTGACATGGCACCCGGGCGCAGCTTCGAGAATGGCGCGAGTGTGGCCGCCGCCACCGAAGGTGCAGTCGAGATAGCGGCCGCCGGTGCGAGGCGCGAGCAGGGCGAGCGTCTCGGCAAGCAGGACGGAAGTGTGGCCGGGCGTGGACATGGGAGTGAGCACGGCGGGGTGCATGGCGACGGCTTAGATACCGATGCGACGCAGACGATCGCCGGCTTTTTGCGCGGCGTTGGCGGCCTGCACCCGGGTCCACTCCTCTGGACTGTAGAGGTTGAATTTGTTCGCCGAGCCCGAGAGCACGACATCTTTGCCGATGCCGGCATGCGCGCAGAGTTCGGCGGTAAGCATAACTCGACCGGACTTGTCGAAAGTGAAGGCGAGTGTTTTCGAAAAGAAGTCCGCAATCGCCTCCTGCGCCTCGGAATCCGAGAGGTTCTTGGCCGATACCTTGTCGTGCAGCTTCAATGCCTCCTCGGGAGGTAAAACACTCAAGCAGCCCTCAAGCGGCACCACAAGGAACTGTCCGCTTTCGGCATGCGCAGTTCTCCAAGCCGACGGAATCGTGAGCCGATTCTTGTCGTCCAATGAATGCCGGTAGATGCCGGTGTAGAACGGTTTGCCTAAAGTGACCATTGATTGACGTTGCGGAGTCTCCCACAACGCCCCATTTCAACCCACTTTACCCCACATTGGTCAAGTCAAACCTCTGACTAAACTGTCGGAAAATGAGGAAAGTTATTCACATAGGCCCATAATGCTATTCTTTTGCGTTTATAAACAAAAGTATTTCGTCCTGCACCACCCACAGCAACAGGCGCTCACTCGCCGCTCGACGACGGCAAGGGTCTCGAGTGCCCTTGCGTCATCCGGCCCTTGGCAAAGCGAGGAGTGAAGACAAGGCGGTACGGCGTCTCCGACGAGCCCAAGCTGCACTCCGACCCCGCCCTGCTCTTCCAGTCAAAGTCATGCCAGAAGTGTAATCATTTTCTGGATACATGACGAAGCCAATGATTGATTTTACCAGCCGTTCCACCGGGAGGCGCGGATCGGGGTTTTGGCCGGTGAAGAGCAGTTTTGTATCCGCTGATACAATACGTTTTACCGCTGAAGCAATGTCATGAAAACGAACCATCTTTAACGAAAAAAAGCCGGCCTCCCGATCGGGAGGCCGGCGTGAATCGCAGGCGAGTCTCTAATCGCGCGGAAGGCGCTTAGATGGCGGCTTCGCCACGCTCGTCAGTGCGGATGCGAACGACGTCTTCGACCGCAAGGACGAAGATCTTGCCATCGCCAATCTTGCCGGTCTTCGCAGCGGCGGTGATGGTGGCGACGGCCTTGGCCGCGAGGTCATTGGCGACGACGATCTCGAGTTTGGCCTTGGGCAGGAAATCAACCGTGTATTCAGAACCACGGTAGATCTCGGTGTGGCCTTTCTGGCGACCGAAGCCCTTCACCTCGGTGACAGTCATACCCTCGACGCCGATGGCGGCTAAGGCTTCTTTGACCTCTTCCAATTTGAAAGGTTTGATGATGGCGATGATGAGTTTCATAAGGATGGAGTTGATTGATTGTGGAATGAGTCTGGCAAGCCGGGTTACTCGGCGTAACCTTCCTCGCCGTGTTCGTTGATGTCGAGACCCTGGCGCTCGACCTCGGCGGTCGGACGGAGGCCGATGACGGCTTTGACGATGTAGGCGATGACCACGGTGGCGACGATGGAAAGCACCAAGGTGATTCCGATAGCCTTGACCTGCTCGATCCAGAGGCCGCCCTCTGCCACGAGTTTGTCGAGGCCGTTGGCCTTGGCGTAGGTGTTGGCGTCGGTTAGGTTGCCGTTGACCGCGGAGGTGGCCAGAACGCCGGTGAGGAGCGCGCCGAGGGTGCCGCCCACGGCGTGAACGCCGAAGGTATCGAGGGCGTCATCGTAGCCGAACTTGGCCTTGAGGATGGTGCAGAAGACGTAGGGGATGATTGCGGCAACCACGCCGATGATGACGGCGCCCGTGGAGTCCACGAAGCCGGCGGCGGGCGTGATGACGACGAGACCGGCGACAACACCCGAGCAGAAGCCCAGGATGGAGGCGTGGCCGCGGAAGATCATTTCGATCATACCCCAGACGAAGCCGGCGACGGCGGCGGCGATCATGGTGGTCATGAAAGCGTTTGCGGCGATGCCATCGGCGGCGAGGGCGGAGCCGGCGTTGAAGCCGAACCAGCCGACATAGAGCATACCGGTGCCGATCATACACATGACCATGCTGTGCGGGGTCATCTTCTCCTTACCGAAACCGATGCGAGGCCCGAGGATGATACAGAGGACGAGAGCGGACCAACCGGAGCTCATGTGAACCACGGTGCCACCGGCAAAGTCGATCGCTCTTACGACCGCGTCACCGTTCCACACGCCGTTCATGAAACCGGTCACGCCCCAGACCATGTGGGCGAGGGGGAAGTAAACCACGACCATCCAGATCGCGACGAAGGCGAGGATGGCGGAGAACTTCATGCGCTCGGCGACGGCGCCGACGATCAGGGCGGGGGTGATGATCGCGAACATCATCTGATACATCGCAAATACGTTCTGGCTGATCCACCAAGCATAGTCGGTGTTCGGCGCGGAGGTGACACCCTTTAGGAAGAGAAACTCGGTGCCGCCGAGGAAGGGGTTGCCGAAACTCTTGCCGAAGACCAGGGAGTAACCGAAGGCCCACCACATAATGGTGACGAGACCGGTGATCCCCAAGCACTGGGCGAGCACGGAGAGCACGTTCTTTTTGCGAACGAGACCGCCGTAGAAAAGCGCCAGACCGGGGAGGGTCATGAAGAGCACCAAAGCGGCGCAGACCATCATGAACGCATTGTGGCCGGGGCCGGCGACGCCCGGTAGGGCTGCGCCAGGATCAACGTTATTGACATAGGCTGCGAAAGCGCCGTCAACGGCCGGAGCGGCGGCGGGCGCGGCCTCGGCGGCGGCAGCGACCGTGGCGGTAGCGGCGTCAGCCGCAACCACAACAGCGTCCTGCGCGTTGGTGGTAACTGTCACGCCAGCGAGAGCCAGCGAACAGAGGATGGATTTGATGAGTGTCTTCATTGTGCAGTATCTCCTAAGCAAGGTTTGGGCCATGAATGAAAATCATATAGATTTGGGTTCTTTTTTTCATAAGTGCCTAACTTTCATGGAAATTTATCTGCAATTTTCCTTCCCTCTACCTCGAGAAAAACGAAAAGCCCCGGCGCGAAGACATCTTCGCCGCCGGGGCATGGATCAGGTTTAACCGACCTTTAGACGTTTAGAGGTGGCTTTAGGTGCTGGTCACCGACTTGGGACGCGGTGGGATCGCGAGAGAGGCGATGACGGAGATGGCGAGGATAAGGCCGATGATTCCGAGAGACCAACTCACCGGGAATTTACCCCCGAACGCATCGTTCAGCCACACCATCTTGAGGCCGACAAATACCAGGATGATGCCGAGTCCGTATTTCAAGAAGCGGAATTTGTGCATCACGCCCGCCAGGAGGAAGAATAAGGCACGTAGCCCCAGGATGGCGAAGACGTTGGAGGTGAAAACGATCAAGGGCTCTTTCGTGATCGCGAAGATCGCGGGAACAGAGTCGACCGCGAATACGATGTCGGTGATCTCGATAAACACCAAACACACGAAGAGCGGCGTGGCGTGGAGGACACCTTCCTTGCGCAAGAAGAACTTGTCGCCGTCGAGCTTGGGAGTGACGGGAATAAACTTCTTCAGCAGGCGAATGACCGGATTCTTCTCCGGTTCGATCGGCTTCTCCGGGGCGAAGAGGATTTTAATGCCCGTAAGAATCAGGAACACGCCGAAGAGCAGGATTACCCAGTGGAACTGCATCAGCACCGAGCCGATCGAGATAAAGATAATGCGGAATATGAGCGCACCCAAGATGCCATAGAACAGCACGCGGTGCTGATACTTTAGCGGGATCGCGAAGTAGGAGAACACCACTACGAAGATGAAGATGTTGTCCACCGAGAGGGCCTTCTCGACCACAAAGCCGGTAAGGAACTCCAGCGTGGACTGGTCGGCGAGCTTGGCGGCAGCCAGCGCGGCGTCGGCTCCGGTGATGCCCTTGGATGCCAGCTCGGCGAGCAAGGGCGCATAGGTGGGAAGCTTGTAATGGGCGTATTGCCAGAAGCCGGCGCAAAAGAGCAGGGCCAGACTTATCCAGACCGTGCTCCAGATCGCGGCCTCTTTGACCGATACCTCGTGAGCCTCCTTGTGGAAAACCCCGAGGTCCAGGGCGAGCATGCCCAGAACAAAGAGGGTGAAGAGGCCATAAAGCCACCAATAATCGTTGAACGGGAAGAGCAGGATGTCAGTTGTCATGATTTGCGAGTTTTAGCGGAATCGCGAACCCAAGGCGCCTTGCTTGCGGCGCACAAGATGAACCCACTTGGAAAAGCTGACTCTGTTTCCAACGCGCAAAAAAGCCGGCCCCGTGGCTGGGGCCGGCTGAAATGATGCGGGCTTCAATACTGTGCTGCCAAATCAGATGGCTGCATCGCCGCGCTCATCGGTGCGGATGCGCACGGCATCCTCAAGGGCGAGGACGAAGACCTTGCCGTCACCGATCTTGCCGGTCTTGGCGGCCTTCACGATGGCATCCACCGTCTTGGCGACGAGGTCGCCGGCAACTACGATCTCGAGTTTCACCTTGGGCAGGAAATCCACGGTGTATTCCGAGCCGCGATAGATTTCGGTGTGGCCCTTCTGGCGGCCGAAGCCTTTGACCTCGGTGACGGTCATACCCTCGACGCCGATACCGGCGAGGGCTTCCTTCACCTCTTCGAGTTTGAAGGGTTTGATGATGGCGATGATGAGTTTCATACGAGTGATTGTTTAAGATTCAGGCGAGAGTAATGGGGCTTGGCTTGGCGGCGCAAGGCTTGTCGCCATGCGCCGCTTGGCCAAGGGTAAGCTTTATTTGTTATGGGCAGGGGTGAAGTCGGGATAGGCCTCGTTGCCGTGCTCGCCGATGTCGAGACCCTCGATCTCCTCTTCCTTGCTAACGCGGATGCCACCGAAGGCTCCCTTGATGAAATACCAGGTAACCAACGACGCTGGGAAGACGATCACGCCAATCAGGAGAACTCCCTTAAGCTGCACCATGGTCTGGGCGATCGGGCTCAGACCGGTGGGCAAGGCGGCGACGGTCGTGGCAATGCCATTGTTGTAGAAGAAGCCGAGGGCGAGGGTGCCGAATATACCGTTCACTAAATGCACGGAAAGTGCGCCCACCGGATCATCAATCTTGATCTTGTCGAAGAAGAGGACGGCCAGCACGACGAGCACGCCGGCGATGGAGCCAATGACACACGATGAGGCCACGCTCACAAAGGCACAAGGCGCCGTGATCGCGACGAGACCGGCGAGACAGCCGTTGAGGGTCATGGAGAAGTCGGGCTTCTTCAGGAGCAGCCAGGCCGTGATGGTGGCGGTGAGAGCACCGAAGGCGCCGCCCATGTTGGTGTTGACCAGAATGTGCGAGATCGCAGCGCCATCCATGGCCGCCATGGTCGAGCCGGGGTTGAAGCCGAACCAGCCGAGCCAGAGAATGAGAACACCAAGGGCGGCGGACGTCATGCTGTGACCGGGGATGGGGCAAACGCGCCCATCCTTAAACTTGCCGATACGAGGGCCCAGCACGATGATGCCGGCGAGGGCGGCCCAGCCACCCACAGAGTGAACGACGGTCGAGCCCGCGAAATCGCGGAAGTTATTCGAGCCAAGTATGCCGCCGCCCCAGATCATGTGTCCGCCGATCGGATAGATGAAGGCCACGAGAATCAGGCTGAACACGATGAAGGCGAGGAACTT
>JAIYBI010000568.1 GCA_027488595.1 Opitutaceae bacterium
GGGAAGCTGGTATTCGCCCACCGATATGAACCGGGCCCGCGCTTACGCCCGCGATCTCGCCACCTCCTTCGGCGACCGCGTCGGCGCCTGGGAGCTGATGAACGAGCCCGACGTGTTCCTTCAAACCGTTTCGCATCCCTCGCGTGAGGCCGCTTACGACGCGGAGGCCGTAGCCTATGCCACCGGACTACTGGAAGCCCGGCCCGGAGCGCTCATACTCGCAGCCAGCGCCACGACCGACGAGCCGCCGGCAGAGTGGATTCAGCACGTTTTGGACGGCACAGCCACGGGACCGATCGGTTCGCCGAGCGAGGGATTGCATCTGCGTCAGCTCGTGCGGGGCGTAAGCTATCATAACTACGACGGCGACCCTGCCACCACCCGCCGTATTGTCGCATCCATTCGCTCCACGCTCGCAGCCGCAGCCGTTCGACACAACCAGCCCGGGCTCGCCGGTCTTGAGCTTTGGGACACGGAATGGTCCGCATCGACCAGTTACCCCTCCTTCCGTCGCGAGCAGGTCCGGCTGTTGGGTGGCTACGGCTATTCGGGCGCGCGGCGCGCCGCGGCCTCGGTCGCGCAGGGCTTCGTCGCGCGCGCCGGCGAGGGAGTGAAGGCTAGTTTCCTTTATCATGCCTACAGTCCGGGAGTGGTGAACGAATCCGAGTTTGACGCCGCCTACGACCTGGGCGGCGCGTTGCGCCCCACGCTTGCGGCCCAGGGCGTCGCCGCCCGCCTCCTGGCCGGCGCGACGGCACCGAGCGCGCTTTCGACAACTAGCGAACCCGCGCTGCCCTCGGGAGCATGGGGATACCGATTCAACCTGCCTGAGGGACGCGTGTTGCTCGCCGTTTGGGGCGACGATTTACAAACCGCGCCGGTGGCGTGGAAACTTCCTGCTCTGCCCGCGCTCGAGGTTCTGGACATGATGGGTAATCCGCTGCCGTCAGGCCCGGGATCAACACTGCCGCTTGGCGCGGAGCCGACCTACGCGTTGTTTTCCGCGCCGAGCACCCCGAGCACGGAGGGTCTCGTAGCCTACTGGAACATGGACGAAGGCGCGGGGACTGGGGCGCGCGACCTTTCCTGCCAGGGGCGCGATGCCCTGCTGACGCCCACCGGCACCACGTGGGAGCCGGGCCGCTTCGCCTACGCGCTGCGCATGAACGGCGCCTACCTCGTGAACGCCGGCACCCCGCTTACCGGCGCCTCCTTCCAGGTCCCGCGACTGCCGCGCCTCACCTACAGCGGCTGGTTTTTCCTCAATGGCGAAGGCGGGTATCCAGACGTTCAATACCCCAGGCTGCTGGCTCTCCCTGGAGCCGACACGGCCCAGCCGTGGCTTGGGACAAACGTTTTCCTGCGGAGAAAAGCGAACGAGCCGACTTACGGGTCGATCGGCTTTAACGCCACCTTCTCCGGCCGCGTCGGAGATTGGCGCACCGCCGACTACCGGCTCGTGGAGTTGAGGCGTTGGTATCACCTGGCGGTCACCTACGACGGCACGGCGACAACAAACCGGCCGGTTTTTTACCTCGACGGGGTTCGCCAGCCTCCCGCCTTCGTGATCACCGAGCCGGCCGGCGAGTTAGGCTCGGTGGCGGGTGAGGCCTGGTTGGGGAACCGCCACGACGGGCGGCGCCCTCTGGACGGCCTCACCGATCAGGTGCGCCTCTACGAACGCGTGCTGGGCGACGCTGAAATCGCCTTGTTGGCTGCGGAGTCCCCCGCGGTCGGCGCGGGCTGTCCTTTGCCAGTGGAAGGGCTGGTGGCCGCGCCCACGCTCGCGGGCATCGCGCTGGCATGGTCAGTTCCTATTCCTGCGGGGCCGGTCCCCACCTTCCGCGTGACCCGTTCCAACTCACCCGGCGCGGCGGGGATAGAAATCGTCTCCGGCTTGACCAGCCCGGCTTACGTGGACACGTCCGTGCTCTCAGGCGAGACTTGGCACTACTCGGTTACGTCTTCGGTCAACAATAGAGAGAGCGCTCCGCGCAAAGTGTCCGCGCGGGCATGGGCCGCGATGGAACGCTGGCGTTTCGTGCATTTTGGTATTGCGGCGGCGGAAGGGCCGGCGGCGGGCCTGGCCGACCCCGATGTAGATGGGCGTCCAAATTTACTCGAATACGCGTTCGGCGGCGATCCGTTGACGGCTGATTCAACGGCTCGTGATCCACGGTTGGAGCCAGGCGCCGGGGGGGGGCTGGAGATTGTCTTTTACCGTGTGGCCGACCCCGAACTCACCTACGCGGTCGAGGCGGGAGAAGACTTGAGCGCGTGGACGGCGATCTGGAGCAGCACGGGCGCGGAGAACCAAGAAGGTCTGACAAGTGTGACCGACCCACGCCCCATCAACGGAGGGGAAAGGCGCTTTCTACGCCTCCGCGTGAGACATTGAGCTGTATAATCACGGATGCATACGGATAGCATTAAGCCAGAACGGAATGGAGATTCACACGGCGGGTGACTTGATTCTGCCCTTTGGTAACTGTCCTGAACCGTGCCAATCCGTATTATCTGCGGTTGGTTTGAACTGCGGTTTTTAGGATGAGAGGACCTGCATCAAGTATTATGACCGGCGAGGATGCGGGCGCGGGTGTGTTGCTTGAGTGCTGTGCCTTTCGACGGCGGAAATGACATGGATCCGAAGATATGCTCCACCCCGGCAAATGGATTGTCAGGGACGGCCTTGGTGATGAGGGCGACTTCTTTCCGCTTCGCGGTTTGGCGAGCACGGGCCGGTTTTAGGTCAGCATGCTCATGGCGGAAAGCTCGCGGATGCTAGGGCTGGTTGGCATGCTTGGGGTGAGCAGCCGAGGGTATTGCGGGCCGGCGATAGAGCCCGCAAGACAAGCCAGAATCGGTGTTTTTAACCGCAGATTACGCTAATGAACGCAGACACACAAAGCGCCGAGAGTCGCATGCCAATCGCCGGCCGGGATTCTACTTCGTGACCTTGAGGCGGAGAAAGCGGCGGGTGGCGGCGGTGCTGAGTTGGGTGGTGTCGGTCACCGTCACGGAGACGAGCGCGTCCTGGGTGGCTTCTTGCAGCTCGAAGGCGGCGAGGTTGGCCGTGGCTTCTCCGGCTGTGCTGCGTGCCAGCGCGGTCCAGTTCACGAGGTCGGTGCTGGCTTGCACTTCGTAGATCAGGTCCGTCTTGGCCGGGTCGCGGGTGAAGCGGAGTTGCAGGCGGTCGGTTGCAATCGTCGTGGGTGTATCGACGGCAGGGTTCAAACGCGCGGTCGGCGCGAGGCCGAGGGCGTATTTGAGCAGGTTGGGCGTGCCGTCGTTGGCGAAGCTGGCGGCGGGGCCGGTGAGGGCGTCGTCGGCTTGCTGGGTCGCGTTGAAGTTCAGGGTGCGCCAAGCCTCGTAGGTGGTGGAGGTGTCGGCGATGAAGCGAACCTCGGCGATGCCCTTTCGATAGTTATAGAAGTCACCGCCACCGGGGCTCCAGATGGAATCCATGTGGGTGAAGCGCACGGCGTTTACGCCGAGGGCGGTGGCGGCGAAGGAGAGGGTCTCGCCGGCTGTCGGCACCGCGAGCGTGGGCTGGGGGAAATCGTTTCCCCCGGTGAGATCGGCGGCGAGCGTCCAGTCGGCACCTCCGTTGGTCGAGACCTCGACCCGCATCTTGTTGAGCGCGAGCCCGGGGCTGGAGTAACCGTTGTCGGCGTCGGCGTTGTAACCCCAAACGTGCATCCCGGTGAGGTCGTAGGAACCGCCGAGAGCGAAGGTAAAGGTGAAATCGGTGCCGCCGGGCGGGAAGTTGCCGGTGCGGTAGTTTCCGTTCTCGGTCGCGTTGGCAAAAGCATGTGTGTCCCAAACCAAAGGCACGGCGGAACCGGTGACGTAAGCGGAGGAATTGGCCAGGCCGTTGCCGTCAATAAAACTATTCGCGGCGGCGCCGTCGCCGTCGCCGGTCACGGAGGCACCGAGGATGGAAACTGATACGGGTTGAACGATGATCGCGGCAAAGGCTGAAGCCGTGCCGAGGCTAAAAAGGGTAAGTAACCGGAGTGTGTTTTTCATGAGGTAAAGCGTCCCCGAGGATCCACTCCCAGAAGTTTTTCTCACCCTCTTTTTCCGTGCATACATATGCATTCTAGTGCCGGCCATGTTTCCCGGTAAGAGAAAAAAGCCCGTGGCACAAGTTGACCAAAACACCCTCGCGCAGGTTCTAGGGCTAAGCCAGTCGACTGTATCTCGTGCGCTTCGCGGAGACCCTCGTATCCGGCCCGAGACGAGGGCGCGGGTCGAGACGGAGTCGCACC
>JAIYBI010000488.1 GCA_027488595.1 Opitutaceae bacterium
CATGTAGTTGGTGGTCGGCATGTGGCAGCTGACGCAGGAATTTCCCGCGCTGCCCTCGGTGTGGCGGGAGTGGGAAAGCGGCTCGATGGGAACGGCGCGGGCGCCGCCGGGCATGAGGCGGCCGGGGGTGGAGTGGCACTGCATGCAGAGGGCGTTGTTCTGCACCGGGAGGATGGTTTTGTTGGTGTGCGGATCGTGGCAATCGAGGCAGCTCACGCCGGCGTGGCCCATGCGGCTGAGGAGGATGGATGTCCAGTTGAAGTCCTCGTCGCGCTGCTGGCCGTCGGGGTAAAAGGTGGCGGCGGCGACGGGCAGGGTAACGCGGTAGTGATCGTGATAGCTATCGCCGGGTTTGAAGGTGCGGGTGAGTGGTTCGTTTCGAGCGTGGCAGGGGGCGCAGGTTTGCATCATGCGGGAGCGGTCGCCCTTGAAAGGATCGAGCGGAACCGACGCGGAGCCGGGCTGGCCGTGGCCGGGGGACGGCTCGCCGTGGCACTGGATGCAGCCGATGCCCTGCTCGACCCAGGTGGAGTGGAAGGAGTCGGTGGCGGGGTCGTAGTTGGGTTTGTAGCCGGTCATGTGGCACTGGGCGCACATGGTATTCCAGTTCATGCCGCGGCCGGTCCAGTGGCCCCATTCGCCGGGCTGGCGCTGCTCGTTGCCGAAGACGTTGAACCAGTCGCCACGGGCGGGGTCGTGGGCGACCTCGTGGGCTTGCCAGCGTCCGCCGGGGGCGGGAACGAGGGCCTGCCAGATCGGCTTGTGGCCGAGAATCATCAGCGGGGCAGCGGGGGGCGCGCCGACACCGGAGGCGGCAAGGGCGGCGGGCAGGCCGCCGGGGAAGGAGGCGAGGGCGGAGAGGTGTTCGGGCTGAGGGAGACGGTTGGCGAGGGCGTGGTCGGTGTCTTTCCAGGCGTCGAAAAACTCGGCGTGGCACGCGCGGCAGGCTTGCGAAGAGCGCGGGTCGGCGGCGGCGGGGCCAACGATGGCGTCTGGTTTGGCGGCGACTGGCGTCGGCGGGCTGCCGGGTTTGCAGCCGCCGACCCCCGAGACGAGAAACGCGGTGAGGCCGAGCCAGAGGGCTAGGCTATAAATCCAGAAGGGCTTCATCCCAGACTCGGCAGCTTTAACCACGGATCGCACGGATGAGCACGGATTAGGCGCGAGTGGCAGCGGGGCGCGGACGGAAGAAAAACAGCAGGCCGAAAACGACGGCCAGGATCAGCGGCAGCAGGGCAACCCGGCCCAGGGCTTCGAGGCCGGCGGCGGCCTGGATGGCGGCGAGGGCGTCGGCGGCGGGCGCGGCACCTTCGGGGGTGCGGGCGGCGATGCCCTGATCATACCATTTGCCGATGATGGGGAGCACGAAGCTGACGGAGAGCATGCCTGCGCCGCCGATGACGGCCATGCCGAGAGCGCCGGTCTTGGGGTAGTTTTCCGCGACGTAGCCGACCATGGTGGGCCAGAAGAAGCAGACACCGAAGGCGAAGATGGTGGCGGCGGCGAAGAGCATGTTGCCGCTCGCGTGGCTCATGGCGTAGAGGCCGAGAGTGGAGAGAACGGCACTCATGACCAACATGCCGGACGGGGAGAGCTTGTGGACAAAAGGGCCCGCGAACATGCGGCCGACGGCCATGATGCCGTTGATCCAGACCAGCACGAGGATACCGGAGACACCGGCGTGGGAGAGGATGTTGGGTATCCATTGGCCGGAGCCAAGCTCGGTGGCGGCGGTGAGGAGCATGCAACCGACCATGAGGAGGAAGCCGGGGGCGACGCAGGCGGCGAACATGGAGCCGGTGGATTCGCCGCGTTGGACGCGCTCGGTTTGGGGGAGGGATTGGCCGAAGAAAAGGAAGCCATAAACGATGGCAGGAAGAAGCATGGTGGCGAACTGCGCCTGCCAGCCGAGACCGAGCTTGCCGAAGAGGAACGCGAGCAGGCCGCCGATGACGATGCCGCCGGGGAACCAGACGTGGAAGTGGTTGAGTTTGGTGGTCTGGTCCTTGGGGTAGAGGGTGGCGACGAGGGGGTTGCAGGCGGCCTCGACGGAGCCGTTGGCGATGCCGAAGAGGAGGGTGCCGGCGAAGAGGCTCCAGAAATCCCAGGCGAAAATGGTGAGAAGGACGCCGGCGATGTGGCCGAAGAAAGCGATGCCAAGGATGCGCTTGAAACCGAGCGAGTCCACTAGGGGGCCGCCGAACACCATGGCGAGGGTGAAGCCCCAGAAGGCGGTGCCGTTGACCCAGCCAACTTGCTCGTTGGTAAGGTTGAACTGGGTCATCCAGTCACCGGTGGCGCCGCCACGGAGGGCGAAACTCATGGCGGTGACGATCAAGGCGAAGCAACTGGCGGTGAACAAGCGGTCGGGTTTCATAGTGGGGGGTGGGCGGAAAAAGGGATATCGCCAAAAACTCTGAGCTCAGCGCCAGTGACGGGCGGAGCGATGAGCACGCTGAGGCCGGGCAAGGCGGCGCACAACTCTGAGAGTTCATCGGGCGAAAGAATCATGGCGGCGGTGGAGATGGCATCTGCCACCGCGGCGGAAGGGGCCAGGGCCCATGCGCGGCGAGCGGCGGCGGGGGCACCGGTGAGCGGATCAAGGATGTGCGCGCCCTGCACTGCGAAGCCGGAGGCGCCGATGGCGCGGTGGCGCAGCGAAACCAGACGGCGCGCCGCGCCCTCGCCGAGGCCGATTTCCCAGCCTGCGCCGGGAGCGGGGCCGTCGACGGCGAGCACGCTGCTGCCCTCGCCGGCTATGAGCAGGGCGGCGGGAAGATCCCACTCGAGCAGCGTCTCCGCCATGCGGTCGAGAGCGAAGCCCTTGCCGATTGCGCCGAGGTCGGGCGAGACGGGGGCGTGGAGCACACGCACGGTGGACGTGGCGGAATCGAGTTCGAGCGGGCCGCGCGCGGCGGCTGCGGCGGCGGGCGGCACGCGGCCGCGCAGGACGTCGAGACGGTCGCCGAGCGTGGGATCGAACGCGCCGCCGGTGAGCGTGTGGACCTCGAAGGCGATGCGGAGGCAGGCGAAAACGTCGGCGGATAAACGCAGTGACACGCCGGGAGCGACTCGGGCGAGGGCGGAAATCTCGCTGCCCTCGTCGTGCCGGTTAAGCAGGGAATGAAGCCGGTCCAGCAAGGCGAAGCACTCCTGCGCGGCCTGGGCGGCGTAGCGGGCATCGGTGGTGACGATGCGCAACTCAAAGGAAGTGGCCATGGCCTCGTGACGGTGGGCATGGACTGGGGCGGCGGCGGACATGGTCAGCGGAGGTGTCCTAGGAAAATGAATACACCAGGACGCACCTCGTAGGGTTCGAACGGAGCGGCCTCGGCGAAGGAGGCGAGGTGCTCGGGGCCGGCCAGCAACAGGCCGGGGCGGAGCGCGGCGGGTGGCGTTGACCA
>JAIYBI010000058.1 GCA_027488595.1 Opitutaceae bacterium
AAGAAAAAACCTGCTGCGAGCAGCAGGGCGATTTTGGAGATACGGGTGGAAATCATAGGTGGCTTTCCAAAAAAGCAGCTTTGAAGCCACCGGTCCGCTGGCATGCCAAATGTCCTAAGCTACGGCTCGTTAATCCTACGCGGAACTGAAGTCTCGTTCATCTCCATGCTCTCGCGTTTCCTGCCGTCTCCTCAGACCGACCCCGAACTCGGACCCCTCCGGCCGGGGCTCGTGTTTTCGTTCTTCAATGCGATGACCTGGCAGATCGCAATCGGCACTCCGCTTGTCCTCTTCGCCGAGCAACTCGGCGCCGGGGCCGACAAAGTGGGGCTGGCTTACTCAATGGTTTTTCTGCTCACGCCGGTGCAGATTCTCTCCACCGTGTTGCTGCCGCGTTTCGGCTACAAACGTCTCATGCTGGGAGGGTGGGGCATTCGAACGCTTTTGCTCGTGGTGCCGATATCTCTCGCGGTCCTGGCGCCGCAAATTGGAGTGCGTTCGTGGATGGCTTCGACCCTGGTCGGGGCGATATTCTTTTTCTGTCTCTTCCGCGCCATCGGACTGGCTGCGTTGATGCCGTGGTTCTACGCGATCATTCCTCCGGGCGCTCGTGGACGCTATTTCTCGAGCGATTCGATCCTCGCTGGTGTTTCCAGCGTTCTGACCTTGCTGGTCTGCGCAGGTCTCTTTGCCGTGCTGCCGGTATACACCGCGCTGGGGCTCCAGTATGGAATCGCATTAGGGGGCTCGATTTGGAGTTTTTATGCGCTCCGTCGTTTACCCGACGGACCTGCGCCGGAGCCCATCAGTCTTCGCGTGGTTTTGCGGGCATTGCCACGCATCGTCACACGGCGAAGTGAGTTCAGGCGTTACCTTTTTTTGTCGCTTCTGTGTTTTGCCGCGACTTCGCCGATTCCGCCGTTTCTGGCCTATTATCTCAAAACAGCGCACCGGATGGAGCCCGGTTGGATCATGGGATTGGAGGTTATCCGCTATGGCGGGGTAATCGTCGCGGCTGTGGTCATTCGACGCCGGATTGATGCGGTGGGAGCGCGTCCCTTCATGCTTCTGTCGCTCGGGCTTTACCTCGGTCTTTCACTTTTTTGGTTGATTTTCGTGCGCTCCGGTTTGGGTGGCGGCACCGGCTTGGTGGCCGCCTATCTGATTCTTGGCGTGGCTGGCACGACGTGGGCGGTGGGCAACCTAACCTACCTGCCGAAACTTATCCCGGTGGAGCAGCGCACCCTGATGATCTCCGTGTATGGCGCTTTCACGGCCCTCGTCGCCGGACTGGCGACGATTGGCTGGGGATGGGTGCTCCGGCCCGGAGGAGCAGTTGTCGGGATTGATCCGTGGAGGTTTCAACTTTTCTTCGCGATCGCGATGGGGAGCGCTGCATTTATCTCCTATCGGCTTGCCCGTCGGCCGGAACCCGATGCCGAACCCGCCGAGCCGCTCATGGTGGTGAACGCGTTTCTACGTCCAACCCGAGCGGTTTCATATCTGATAAATCTAGTCGAACCCCCGAGTGTATCCAATCGGGTGAAAACGAATCATCCCAAGGCGGAGTAAGCCGGTCGCTGGACCGCCCGGATCGCTTCGCCATTCACGAGTCTCCGGCGTGCATCGGGCCGAGCAAGAAGTTCGTTAAAGGTTCTCGCCTCGAGGACAAGCAGGTCGGCCCTCGCCCCGGGAGCGATGCAGCCGTGGTCGGGCAGTCCCATGATGGAGGCCGGGCCGGTCGTGACGACGGCCGGCGATACATCCAATCGCGTATCCAAGTGAGCGATACGGATGCTCTGTTGATAAACCTCCATCGCATCGAGATCGCCCCACGCATAGAAGGCGTCCCTCACGTTGTCGCTGGCACAGGCGATGGGCACGCCGGCATCTATGAACTCATGAAGCAGGGTGACGCCGCGCCATCGGGGGGTGAGCGGCCGCCCATGCTCGCCATCTGCCGTTGGCGCGGTGCGGCCGCGACCTTGGAGGTATAGGTTGCAGAGGGGCAGGGAGATGATGCCGATTCCGGCCGCTTTTACCAAGGCGATGGTGTCGAGTGCGCGCACGGTGTCGTGGATCGCGAGTGAGCAGTTGTGACCGCAAGCGACTGGATGCGGGAAGTTGTTTCGCAGCACGGCTTCCGCTGTGGCCCTCAAACACTCGGCCTCCACCAACCCGCTTTCATCCACGTGGAGATCCAGACCGACCCCAAGCTCGCAGGCTGCGGCCATAAGGGAGTCAAGTTGACGGGGAAGGTCGGGGTTGGGTTGCGGAAATCCGCCCAGAGCGGTGGCCTTGTAGCGGGCCGTCAACTCACAGATGCGCTTCGCGCCGCCTTTGGCAAAGGCATCGAGGCTGCACAGGCTCACGGTTTGCAGGGTGATGCGTCCACGCCATTCTTCACGGAGGCGGGACATCACGGCGTGGCCGTTGGCCCCCACCTCGTCACCGGTGTCAACGTGAGTGCGGATCGCCACCGTTCCATGCGCCCAGGCGCACTCCAGCGCGAACGAAGCCCTTCGATAAAGGTCCTCCTCCGTCCATAACTTGCTGTCCGCCCCGAGGACGCGGATGGCATCCCAAAACTCGCCTCGAGGATTGGGGGCACGGTCCCAAGTATGCGCCTTGTCTAAATGCGTGTGAACATCGAGCAGACCGGGCCAGACGAGCACTCCGCCGAGGTCGGTGCACGCAGTCTCGGGTGTCGTGGGGATGCTGCCGCCATC
Organism: Opitutaceae bacterium; assembly: GCA_027488595.1. Classification (GTDB taxonomy): domain Bacteria; phylum Verrucomicrobiota; class Verrucomicrobiia; order Opitutales; family Opitutaceae; genus IMCC26134_A. Next base: position 2,730 of record JAIYBI010000058.1, read on the forward strand.
GGCCACTTCCACGATGCGCGCTCCGTTCACCAGCACATCGCACTCACGCCACGGCTCGATTCGCGGATCGAGCAACCCGGAGGAATGGCAGAGCGGGTCAGGCAGGCAGGCGAGAGGGACGCGGGCGCGACGATAGAGGTGCATGAAGAAATGAGTTTAACCGCCGGTAGATCGCTCCGCCGGCCTAGGGCAGATACTCGGTGGTCATGACTTTCTCAACCGACAGGGCGTTTTTTGGCAGAATCTCCAGTGCCTCCAGCTGGTTTATCTGGATTTGGAAACGCTCGCGGCTGATTTGACCGATCTGGCTGGAGTCGGTGGCCTGGCGGCCGATGACCAGTTTTTCCTTGATGATCATGTCGCGCGAAAAGGTCAGAAACCCGTCGCTCAGTTGCGGATTGTCTCGTTTCATCAGCGCATGGGCCGGCGCTGGATCACCCTCGATGTAGTCCCGCCAACCACGGATGTAGGCAGCCATGAAGGCCTTTAATGCCGGGCCGTTATCACGAGCCCAGGGACGATTCGCAACCAGCACGGTGTAAGCATCGAAACCGGCGTCCCACGCGTAGAGAAACTTTGGAGCCTGCGCGCCACCCTGCGTGATGTGGTAGGGCTCGGCGATGTAGAAACCCTGCTGAATAAAGTTTTTGTCCGCGATGAAGTTTCCGACCGAGAAATTTTGCGGGATGATTTGAAAATCTATGCCGTATTTCTTCTTCAGATACGGAATGAACGCCCACTCCGGCCGCGCCATGATCGTGCGTCCGTTCAGGTCCTCAAAGCGGCTCACCGGATTGTCGGCGTGGAGCATGAGCACCGAGGGGTCGTTCTGGAAAACCGCGCCGACGTGAAGCACGGGTGCCCCGGCTTGAATGGCGAGGATGGTGTTTGTGCTGTCCGTCTGGGCGATGTCGGCGAGCCCGCCGGCCAGTTTTTGCATGCCGAAGGTATTGGCACCACCCGGCATGAGTTCCACGTCCAGGCCCGCTTCGGTGAAGTAACCTTTGGCCTGGGCTTGGTAGAAACCGCCGTGCTCGGGCTCGGGAATCCAGTCGAGTTGGACCCGCACCTTGACCGCTTTTGGCGAAGCGGCGGCAGGGTCCCCGGCGGTTGACGTTTTCCGGCAGCCCGCAAGAGCAAGGGTCAGGGAGGCCAGCGTAATCAGGATAACTTTCGCAGGTGGGCAAAGCAGAGTCGGCATCCCTTATGCTTGCAGGTTTCTTGCCACGCGGATGCGTGGCGGACCGGAGACCTTGCGCGGGTTGCTTCGGTGAATGGCTTTCTCCCGCGTCGCTCACAACGCCATCTGACATGCCTTCTGCACTCCTCAAACGTCCTCGACTCTTTTTCCCGGTTCTCGCTCTGGTTTGCGGCGTCGCCGCAGCCCGTGCCGCGATTGAAATTCATCCCGTTGCGTCCTCTCCCTACGACCTCGCGATCACCGGGCTCCTTGAAGACGTTCCGTCCGGTGAGACGCGATTCATTACGTGGGCCGACTTGCGCAAATTGCCGACCTCGAAGCTCAAACTCGAAGGAGAGTTTGTGCCGGGTGAACAAGAGGTGACGGTTGTTTATGTCAGCGATCTGTGGGCCGCGCTTCCGCTCAAGGAGGGCGCGGACGCTCTCTTGGCCACCTGCACCGATGGTTACGCATCCGTCTACAAAAAGGAATTCATTGCCGACTACCGTCCTTTTGTGGTGCTGGAGATCAACGGGAAGGGGCCGGAGCAATGGCCGCCCGCCGGCCTTACCTTCAATCCCGGCCCCTACGTGATTTCTGTTTCGCCAGTCATTGTGCCAGCGGTGGCCGGTCTGCTGGATGCCAGCCACAAACGCCCCTGGGGAGTGAGCCGGATTGAGGTGGCAAACTATGCCGCGCGGTTTGCCGCGCTTTATTCCGGTGCGCTGGAAAACCCCGCCGCAAAGGTCGCGGACGGGCGCGAAATCTGGGTGAACTCGTGCTACAGTTGCCATCAAGGTCCGGTCCCCGAATTAGGCGGCACCAAGTCGGATCGTCCCTTCCAGGTTCTCACCGCCTATGCCAAGTATAATCCGGATTATCTGAAGGCTTACGTCCGCGATCCCCAGAAAGTGATGCCGGGAGCGAAAATGGCAGCTCATCCGCACTACACCGACGAGCAATTGGACGCCTTGATCGCGTTCTTAGCGCTGATGAGTCCTTAAAGGCGCAAAGGTTCCCGCTTTTTTCGTTTGTCCCATTCTTTGCTACCTAAACACCAGAAACCCACGGACACTCGGCATGGCTCTGGCCGATTAAGTGCTAAACGGAGGGCGTATCCACTGCGGAATTACCGCGTAAAACAACCTGTAACCAAATGAGCACTACAAAAAACACCAAGCGCCTCATCGGCGCCTGCGGCCTGAGCTACGCCATGCTCGCGGCCCTTGCCACCGCCCAGACGGAGCCGGCCAAGCCTGCATCCGCGTCTCCCGCGCCTTCCGACGCGGTCGTCACCCTCGAAGAGTTCAGCGTGCGCGAGTCCGCGCTGGCCGGTTCGGGCGACATCCTCCCTACCTCCCGGCCGGTCTCATCGGTCTTCGGACTTCAAACCATCATCGAGACGCCACGCTCGGTCACGGTCCTGACGCCGGAGTTGATGAAACAATACGACATTCAGGATTTCAGTGATCTCTCGAAGATTGGTGCCGGCACTCAGCAGACCAATTATTACGGCGTTCCCGGCATCCCTACGATCCGCGGGGCGAAGGGCAGTGTCTATTTCAACGGCATGCAGCGCGCCTATCAACGCAATGAGATGCCGCTCTCCTTCGGATCGCTCGAAGGTATTGACGTGGTCAAAGGTCCTGCCCCGTCCCACTACGGCGCGGCTCTGGTCGGCGGCTATGTCAACCTCTTGCCCAAGTCGCCCTATTTCGACAAACAGCGCGGACAGCTGCAACTTGAAGTTGGCCAATATGACTCAATCCGGTCCCAGTTCGATGTTGGCGGTCCCGTGGACTTGCTCGGAAAGCCGGCAGCATACCGAATCTCCGTTACGGGGCAGCTGGCTGAATCCTACTACGATAAAATCGGAAACGACTTTTTCTCCATCTACGGCTCGGTAAAGGTAGAGATAGCCAAAGATGTGACTCTTTTCACCGGAGGCGAGTATTACAAATACAAGTCCAACGAAAACGCGGGCTGGAATCGCCCCACGCAAGATTTGATAGACAATGGGAGCTATGTGATCGGCGAGCCAATTAGCATTGCCGACAGCCGTTGGGGCGGGAATGCCAACCGTGGCTTGCTCTATGGTGGGGCCGGTTTCAAATACGGACCTCCGGTTCCGACTTCGTCCACCGCCTTGGTTGTGCCAGCGAGTGTCGTGGACGCCGCAGTTCTAAGCGGGA
>JAIYBI010000069.1 GCA_027488595.1 Opitutaceae bacterium
AGGTGCCGAGCCAGGTGACGCCGTCGTCGAACCAACCGCGGCGGGTGCCGTAGGAGTGGTTGGAGAGGGGGATTTTCGTCGTGTCGGTCGCGGTAGCGGCACCGACGGCGGTCATCTCGGCGTAGTCACTGTTCCAATCGTAGGAGTCTATGGTGACGGCGGGGGCCATGCCCTTGGCGAGGGGATTGACTCCGGAGGCGCCGATCGTGCCGGCGACGTGGGTGGCGTGGTCGTCGTTGGCGGCGCTGGTGTTTTTCTTGGTCACGCGAGTGCCGAATTCCTGGTGGGTGGAGCGGACGGAACCGCCATCCCATACGCCGACCTTCAGGCCGGAACCGGTGAGCCCGTAAGGAGCTCCCCCATCGCGCAAGAGATTCGCGCCGGTGGAGATGGCGGCGTTAACGTTAAGGGTGGTGCGGTAGAGCGGCTCGTCGCCGCGGAAGGTGTAAAGAACCGAGACCTTGCGGCCGGGGCCCTCGATGCGCACGGGGATGCCGAGGCGCTCGGCTTTGGCGAGAGCGTCTTCGTGCTGCGCTTCCTGCATTTCGGACATGCGGGCTACGACGAACGCGCGGACCACCGGGTTGCTGAGATCGGCATCAACCAACAAGTCGGCTGGGGTTTTGGCATCGGCGTAACGGGCGGCGAGTTCGTCGGCGCTAGGCGATGCGGACGAGCGCGAGGGCACAGAGGAGAGTTCGCCCGGGGTTTCCGAGGCGAGAGCGGCAGCGAGGCCGGACGTCGGCGATACGGCACTGGCACCAGCCGAAATAGATCCCGGGGACTGCACGGCAGCGGGGCCGGCGGGCAGGGGGATCGCGGTGGCGGATGAGGCGGGCGCAAGACTTGATGGCAGAGCCGGAGCGGCACTCGGCGCCGAAGCGGACGCGGCAGCGAGGGCGGAGACTGCCGGGGTCGGAGCGGAGGAGGGCGAAGTCCGGAGCACGAACAACGCTCCGAGGGCAGCCAATAAGAGAGAGGGCAGGAGAAAACGTAATGATTTTTTCACGACAAGAAAGTAGGGGTGGAGGGTTGCGCCTGAGGGCGGCCACACCGCGCTCAGGCGGCGGGCGAACACCAAAGGACGCTGTGATCGCCACGTAACGCATAAAGTGAACCGAATGCCATATCTTTACATAAAAGTCTTAATTAACCTCATGCCTGCACAAGACATAACGATTTTTAGAATTCATAAGTGATTGTTATGAATTGAGTTTCAGGTGATCAAGTCCACCCGGGCCAGAGTTGCGAAAGCAATTCCCGCCGCACGCGATACGGCAGTGAAAAGGGCACAAAAAAAACCGCCTCGAAAATCGAGGCGGTTTCGAAATGAAACGGAGAAGGACGTGATGTCCTCGCCGGGCAGCTTAGCGCTTGGAGAACTGGAAGCGCTTGCGGGCGCCGGGCTGGCCGGGCTTTTTGCGCTCTTTCTCGCGGGGATCACGCATGAGGTGGCCGGCCTTCTTGAGGGCGGGACGCAGCTCGGGGTTCATGCGCTGGAGGGCGCGGGCGATGCCGTGGGCAACCGCGCCGGCCTGGCCGGTGACGCCGCCGCCGGCGACATTGACCTCGACGTCAATCTTGTCCTTGAGCTCGACGGTGAGGAGGGGGCGGTAAGCCTGCTTGGCGAAATTCTCGTGGGAGAAGTAAGCCTCGAAGTCACGACCGTTGGCGACGAGCTTGCCGGAGCCTTCGGTGATGCGGACGCGGGCGGTGGCGGTCTTGCGGCGACCGGTGCCGATGAAAACAGTTTTTTCGACGCTCATGGGAGATGATTAACGGACGGAGATTTTGACGGGGTTCTGAGCCTCGTGCGTATGGGTGGGGCCGGCGAAGACGCGCAGCTTGGTGAGCATCGTGCGGGCGATGCGATTCTTTGGCAGCATGCCCTTGACCGCGTGCTCGATGATGAACTCGGGGTTGCGGTCGCGCTGCTGCTGGATGGTGCGGTAGCTCTCGCCGCCGACGAAGCCGGAGAAGAACATATACTTGTTCTGGTCTTCCTTCTTACCGGTGAGGATAACCTTCTCGGCGTTGATGATGACGACGAAGTCGCCGGTATCAACGGATGGGGTATAGGAAGCTTTGTGACGGCCGCGGATAAGGTTGGCGGCTTTGACTGCGAGACGACCGAGGACTTCGCCTTCGGCATCTATGAGATGCCACTTGGCGTCCACTGTCTCTTTCTTGGCGAGATACGTTTTCATGAGAAAAGCGATGAGTGAGGCAATTGCAGGCCAACCCTGTCAACCCCTCATTTGCACTTGTGCACAAAAAAACCCGCCCCCGCGTGAGCGGGAGCGGGTCGGGAATCTTTTTCTCCGACTTTAAGCGGGAAGCTTAGAAGCCGATGGAGAGACCAGCGGAGTAGGTGAACTCGGCATTGCCGTTGATGGCGTCCTCGTTCACATCGGTGTATTTCACGCCGACGGTGACGGTGGCGTTCTCGGAGACCTTGTAAGGAACGGCGACGCCGAAGCCCCAGTAGGTGTAGTTCTCAACAACGTTGAAGGCAGGGGACTCAACGCCATCGCCGCTCACATAACCGAGGTTAGCGGAGAAGTCGAGGGACGTGCCGATAGCCTCGACGGGCACGCTGTAGCCAACGGAACCTTCGACGGTGGCGTCGAGGATCTGGGCGTCGTAGTAGTAATAGAGACCGAGGTTGAAGCCGGCGACCTTGGCGTTCGCGCCGATGAAGGGCTCGAAGGTGGAGGTGTCGGAGTCAGGCGAGTAGTGGTAGTAGGTCAGGCCGGCGTCCAGCGAGATGGTGTCGTTGATGGCGAGGGAGTAACCAGCGTAGACGTCAAATTCATTCTGTTTGTAATCACCGGGGCCCGAGGGGGCGTAGGTCTCGGAGAGGTTACCCCAAACACCGGCGTAGAAATCACCATACTTGGCTTCCAGGGACGGCTGGAAGGAGTAGTCACCGAGCTCCTTGCCGCGGAAAATGTATTCCGAGACGATGGTGTTATCGAGGGTGAACGAGACGGCGTTGGCCTGCTCGGCAGCGTAAACGGAGGCGCCAGCGCCGAGAGCGGCGAGGGCCAGGATGGTCTTCTTGATCATGGTAGTTTTTGGTTTGGTTTGGTTGTTTGTCGCAACAAGCGACGCTCGCGACAAGAATGACCGCCTTCGAAAAGGCAAGTCCCGTTTGAAGACCGCCACCCAACCCCTCAATCAATTCGCCCGACCAAAGACCCGTCTCCGGTTTCCGAAGGAAGGTCGCCTTGCCCTTGGTGGAATCCGCGTTTCATCCTGAAGCCATGTCGCAACGTCGCTTTTCCATCCTACTCGCCCTTTCCGGCCTGTCCGGCTTCTGCGCCGTCACGCTGGGCGCGCTCGGGGCGCACGCCCTGCGGGCGACCTTGACCGAGCGCCAGACCCTGGGGGCCTGGCAAACGGCAGCCAATTACCACCTTGCCCATTCGATCGCTGCCCTCGGCTTGCTGCTCTTGGCGCAACAGCAAACTTCCCTCCACGCTCGCCTCCTTCATCGCATCAGCGCCACCTGGCTGCTCGGTTGCCTGCTTTTTTCCGGCTCGATTTACGGTCTCGCTCTTGGCGGTCCGCGCTTACTCGGCCCTATCACTCCGCTGGGCGGACTGGCCTTTATGGCCGGATGGGGCGGCGTGGTGTGGCTGGCCTTTAAGCTAAAACCCGAAGCGGAATCGGGATCCTAGCCCGCTCCATGCCCGCCCACCCCTGATGCACCTTCCGCCCGAACTCCTTCCGGTTCTCGCCGCCATCCGCCGGGTCGGGCGTGCCCGCCTCGTCGGCGGGTGCGTGCGCGACTGGCTGCTCGGTCTGGACCCCAAGGATTTCGACATCGAGGTGGCGGGCACTTCATTCGACTCTCTCCACCGCGTGCTTGCTCCGCTGGGTGCCACCGACGTCGTCGGCCGCAGCTTCGGGGTAATCAAGCTCCGCCTGCGCTCGGGGACGGAATACGACATCTCCCTGCCCCGCCGCGAATCCAAGACCGGTGCCGGCCACCGGGGCTTCGCCATCGCCCCCGACCCCACCCTGAGCGACGCCGACGCCGCCTCCCGCCGCGATTTTACCCTGAACGCCATCGCCTGGGACCCCGCCGCCCGCGAGCTCGTTGACCCGCTGGGCGGCGAGGCCGATCTCCGCGCCCGCCGCCTGCGCCATGTCGGGCCGGCCTTCGTCGAGGATCCGCTTCGCGTCTTGCGTGCCATGCAACTGGCCGCCCGCTTCGACCTCACCCTCGACCCCGCCACCGCCGCACTTTGCCGCAGTATCGCGCCGACCTTCGCCGAACTGCCGGTCGAACGGGTCTGGCACGAATGGGCCAAATGGGCGGAAAAATCCGGCGCTCCGCGCGGACGTCCCTCCGCCGGCCTGCGCGTGCTCGCCGACACCGGCTGGCTGGCCCATTTCCCCGAGATCGCCGCCCTCGCCGGCTGCCCCCAAGACCCAGTCTGGCACCCCGAGGGCGATGTGTTTGCCCACACCGGTCACTGTTGCGACGCCCTTGCCCGCGACCCCGAGTGGCTCGACTCGCCCCCGCGCCGCCGCCGCCTGCTCATGTTCGCCGTGCTGCTCCACGATGTCGGCAAACCCGCCTGCACCCGCCAGGAAACCAAACCCGGCTCCCCTGCCCTGCGCTGGGTCAGCCCCGGCCACGAACCCGCCGGCGTCGTCCCCGCAGAGGCCTTCCTCCGCCGCATCGGCGCACCCCACGACCACGCGCCAGCCATCACCCCGCTCATCGCCAACCACATGGTTCACCACCATGGCGGTCCCACAGGGCTGAGCCCGGCCGCCATCCGACGGCTCGCCCGTCGCCTTGCCCCGGCGACGATTGACGAACTCGCCATCGTGATGCGATCCGACAGCGAAGGCCGCCCTCCACTCCACTCGCCCGAGACCCTCGCTTTGATCGCCTCGCTCCGCGCCCGCGCCGCCGACCTCACGCTCGCCGACGCCGCCCCTCGGGCTCTTCTGCACGGCCGTCATCTGATTGCCGCCGGCCTCGCCCCCGGCCCGGAGTTCAAGGCCCTCCTCGCCGCCGCCTTCGAAGCCCAGCTCGACGGCGCCTTCGCCGATGAAGCTGGCGCGCTCATTTGGTTGAGAGATAATTTTCCGAAATCCCACGCCACTGAGGCGTGACACCCCGCCGCCACCCCGCTTGGCTCAATCTTCCCTGCGAAACCTTCTACCATGACCACCCAACTCGACCAGCTCAAGCAGTTCACCGTCGTCGTCGCCGATACCGGCGACTTCCAAAGCATGAAGGCCTTCGCCCCCCGCGATGCGACCACCAACCCCTCCCTCATCCTCAAGGCCGCCGCCATGCCCGAGTATGCCGCGCTGCTGGACAAAGCCATCGCCGACGCCGGCGCCTCCGCCCGTCTCGACCAGGTCATTGACCGCCTGCTCGTCGTCTTTGGCCTGGAGATCCTCAAAATCGTCCCCGGCCGCGTCTCCTCCGAGGTAGACGCCCGCCTTTCCTTCGACACCGCCGGCACCCTCGCCAAGGCCCGCGAGATCATCGCCCTCTACGACAAAGCAGGTATTTCCAAGGACCGCGTCCTGATCAAAATCGCCTCCACCTGGGAAGGCATCAAGGCCGCCGAAATCCTCGAGCGCGAAGGTATCCACTGCAACCTTACGCTCCTTTTCAGCTTCGCCCAGGCCGTGGCCTGCGCCGAGGCCAAGATCACGCTTATCTCACCCTTCGTCGGCCGCATCCTCGACTGGCACAAGGCCAAGAACCCGACCGCCAACTTCGCCGGCGCCGCCGACCCCGGCGTCATCTCGGTCACCCAGATTTACACCTACTACAAAAAGTTCGGCTACGCCACCGAGGTCATGGGCGCTTCCTTCCGCAACAAGGGCGAGGTCCTCGAACTCGCCGGCTGCGACCTGCTCACCATTGCCCCGACGCTCCTCGCCGAGCTCGCCGCCAGCAACGAGCCCGTCGTCCGCCAGCTCGACCCCGTCTGTGCCGCCGCCGCCACCCTCACCAAGGTTTCCTTCGACGAGAAGAGCTTCCGTTTCGCGCTGAACGAAGACGCTCTCGCCACCGAAAAGACCGCCGAAGGCATTCGCCTCTTCAGCGCCGACATCGTAAAGCTGGAGACCCTGATCGCCTCCAAGCGCAAGTAAGGCCCGGGCGGCTTCAACTCAGCGGGCTTCACCCTGCGCGAGAAACCTGCGGCGCGAAAAGCACCGCAGGTTGTTTGGCCTTCCTTACCGAACTCCCGAACGGAAGCCGGTTGCCGCTCAGCGTTTCTTCGCGGGCGGGCGGAAGGTGATGCGCAACACTTGCTGCCCGACCGCCGGCGCGGCCGTGCCGGTCGTGTCGTCGAACTCCGAGCGACTGAAGGGCATCACCGCCACGCCCGTGCTCGCGGGGTCGAAAGACGGATCTCCCTTGGGCACCGGGATGGCGAAAGACTCGCTGCCCGTCGCGGTCAGGCCGATGTCGTGGTCAATGAACTGGCCCCAACCATAAACCCAGCTCGAAAGCTTGTGATCATTCGGCTCGGTCTCCGTCAGCACCGCCACCGTGTTGCTGATCAAACGTGCGCCGGGCCGGTTCGCTCCCGCCGGAGAGGACACCTTGTCCGAATAAGCCGCCGGCGAGATGCGTAAAAGATCCGCGCCCGCCGCACCCCAGGTGAAGTGCAGGGGATTGTTTCCGGTGCCGTCGAGGGAGGCGACAGGCGCGAGCGGAGGCATCCCGGCTCGGATGAGGTCACGCGGCAACACGGCAGACTTCGCGACGAGGCCGGCGAGTGTCGTCTCGGGGTCGAAGAAAAACACGTTGTCCTGCAGCTTCGTGATCGTGGTGTTGCGACGGATGATGTCGGAGAGACGGGTGCCGCGCAGCGCCGCCAGTTGCGGACCGTTGAAGGCGCGCTCGAACCAGTTGCGATCGCCGTCACGGAATCGTTCGAACTGGCGTGCGATGATAGTGCGGAAGGTAGGGCCCACGCTGGAACCGTTGACGTGATCCTCGGCCAGGCCGGCCACCCAGAGATCGAGCGAGGAAACATCACCGTAGAGCGAACGCAGTTTTGCCTGCATCGAGGCGTCGCTGGTGATCTGCGAAAAATCCGTCACCGCCGGCAAACCATAGGCGCGACGCACGGTGTTATAGTCGGCGAGGCCGTGGTCGCGCCCGCGCTGGATGTTGAGCGAGGCGAGGTCGAGTCCGCCTGCGCCGGGCGGGCCGAAGAGGAAGTCGCGCAACCCGTCCACCAACTGCGTGTCCACCTCCTGCGCATTGTCGGTGGCGAGGTATTTGAGCAGCGAATCGGGGCCGACCTCCTTGATCGGCGAGGGGTTGAAAAACGCCAGCGCGAGCGGCAGGCCCTCGCGGATCTCCTCGGCGTCGTTATCCAGGAACTCCACGTCATCGTTGATCAGAGTATGGCCGATCCGAAACGCCGCGGTGGAGAACTCGGTCGCGAGTCCTGCGTTCACATCCGGATTATAGCCCGCATAGGGCCGCAGCGCGCCGGGGCCGAGCAAGGCGGGCAAAAACTCGCGGTAGGTCACGGCCTGCACTTCGGCGATGACGAGCGCGCGCGCGCGTTGGAAAATCTGCTCGTCACCCAGACGCGGATTCGAGGCCGCGATGGCGGCGGCGAGGGTGTTGTGCTCGCGCATGAAAAGCGTCTGGATGGCGGTGAGCTCCACGTTTTCGTTGGCGCGGATGTCACCCGCGAGGAAGAGTTCCGCATCGGGAAAAAAGTGCGCGTCGTTGGCGTTTTCAAAACCCGCTGTGTTCAGCGGCAGCAGGTTTCCCTCGCTGGTCTGGAGCGCTCCACCCTTGAAACTGCGCAGGGCCTCGGCGCGGGCGGGGTCCGAGCCGTAGATCATCGAGCCGTCGAGGTAGGCCGAGATCCGCGTGGTCTGCTGGCGAGGGTTGGCCGTGGTGGCGCGGAGCACGAGGTCGTTTACTCCGGGCGCGAGGGTGACCCGGACGGAGAAGTTGCCGTTCGCATCGAGTGCCACCGGGGCACCGTTGAGCGTGGCGGAGATCTGCGCGGCCGGATAAATGTCGTGCGACACCTTGCCGCGCACGATCGTATCAGGCGTGGAGACAACCGAGCCGCCAAGCGGACTGAGGTTGAAAAACTCCGCCGCTGGAGGGGGTGTATCCGCAGCGAACGAGATCAACGGGGTGGTGAGACTCAGAGCCAAGGCCAACAGCCGGACGACGCCGGCGGAGTGTTTTTTGGATTTGTTCATGGGGGTTTGGGTTAAAGAACTGCAAGCCCACTCTAAGCGCCCCATGTTAAGGCATTATGCCGGCGAGCGACGGATATTGTTAAGGAAGCGCTAATGTCCGTCTGAAACTGATTCCAGCCGCCTGCGCTCCCCTGCCGCCATGATTATCCCCAAACTCAAGACATGTCCTCCCCCCTGCCCGACTGCCTCTACTGCCGCAAAGACGAACGCCTCGACGCCCTCATGCTCGAGGTTGCCCCGCTCCAAGTTTCCACCCTCTATCTCTTCAAGGAACAAACCCACCCCGGTCGCTGCATCGTCACCTACAACGGCCACGTGAACGAACTCTTTGAACTCAACGCGTCCGAGCTCGCCCTCTTCACCGCCGACGTCGCCCGCGCCGCCCGCGCCATCAAGGCCGCCTTCAACCCCGCCAAGATCAACTACGGCGCCTACTCGGACAAGCTCCTCCACCTCCACTTTCACCTCGTGCCGAAATACACCGACGGCCCGGCCTGGGGCACCACCTTCACCATGATGCCCGAGCCCAAGGTGCTCCTCTCCGCCGCCGACTACGCCGCCCACATCGCCCGACTTCGCGAGGCCCTCGGTTGAGTTGATCGCCGCACTTCTCCGTTTCTTGCCGTAGCCAGCGCGGACTGGCCAACTCGCTTCGCCGCCGCATCGTCCTCCGTCATGTGCACCCGCTTCGTGCTTGAGCAAGACCGCCTCCGCGCCCTCGTAGCCGCTCTCGACCCTGCCGCCCTCGCGGCCCTCGCCTCCGCACTGCCCGCCGACCGCTTCAACATCGCTCCCGGCACACCCTTGCTCGCGTTTCGCCGTAGTGATTTATTAACTACCACGTCTTTCCGCCCGCGATGGGGCCTCGTCCCTTCGTGGTCCCGCGACGCCACCCGCCCTCCCGTTAACGCCCGCGCCGAAACCGTTGCCGAGCGCCCCACCTTTCGCGATGCCTACCGCCACCGGCGTTGCCTCATCCCGGCGTCCGGATTCTACGAGTGGGAGGAACGCGGCCGTGCCCGGCATCCGTGGCTCTTCCGCCGCCGCGATGGCCAAGGTTTTTTCTTCGCCGGCCTCTGGGAAACCTGGACCGCTCCCGAGACCGCGCCACTTGAGACCTGCGCGTTCATCACCACCACGCCCAACGCCACCGTCTCCCCCATCCACGACCGCATGCCCGTCGTGCTCGACGCCGCCTCCGCGCGCCTCTGGCTCGACTCCGCCGCCCCGCCCGCCGCGCTCGCCGCCCTCCTCCAACCCGCCGCCGACGACCTGCTCGTTGGCACCGAACTCATCCGCCGGACCAACCACCTCGACCACGACGACCCCGCCTGCCTCACGCCGGCCAGCGAGGCCCCGCCGGACGACCAGTTTAGCCTGGCGTTTTGAGAACGCGCTCGTGGCTTCCACTCCTCCTCAATCGTGCTTTGATCCCCACCGTGACCCGTTCGCCGAGCCCCGCCATTACGCCTGCCGCGCCCTCGCTCCGCGCCCGTCGCCTTGTCTGGTTCGCCGCCGTCATCGCGTTCTCCCTGTTCGTTTCACAGCTCGCCGAAATCCCGTGGCGCAGCGCCCTGCGCGGCTCCGACAACACCCAGAACTACCTCTGGCTTCGTTCCGCCATGGTCGGCGGCGATTGGGATTTCCGCGACGACGTGACCGCCTGCAACACCCTCACCGAGTCCTACCGCGCTGATCTCCTTGCCGAACCACCCACCGCCACCGGCCTGATGCCGAATCGCTACGGTCTCGGCTGGGCCTTGGTCAGCACACCCGCCTACCTCATCGCCGACGCCGCCCTCGCGCTCGCACGCGCAACCGGCCTCACCCGCGCCCCGCGCGATGGCTTCGGCCCTGCCTACCAGGTCGCGCTGCAAACCCAACACTTCGCGCTCGCCCTCATCGCCGTCTTCCTCGCCTTCCGAGTGGCCCGGCGTTGGTTCGACCCCGAGCCTGCCCTCCTCGGCGTGCTGCTGATCTGGCTCTGCTCGCCACTGCTCTACTACCAGACCTCCAACCTCAGCATGTCCCACGGGGTCACGTTTTTTAGCGTCACTCTCTGCCTCTGGTCCCTGCTCCGCGCCCGGGAAAACCCCGCCGCGTTGCGTTGGTGGCTTCTCGCCGGCGCCGCCACCGGTCTCGCCTGCATCACCCGGTTTCAAACCGCCCTCTTCGGCCTGCTTCCCTTTTGGGCGTGGCTTGGCCTGCGTCGCACCTCTCCCGACCCGTGGCGCGCTCTCGCCGCGATGGCACTCGGCGGAGCTCCGTTCATCGCCCTGCAACTCTTCGCCTGGAAAATCGTCTACGGCCGCTGGCTGGTTTTCAGCTACGGCGAAAACAACGAGACCTTCGATTTCCTGAACCCGGCGTTTCGTGAACTTCTTTTTTCGCCGCGCCACGGGCTCTTTTACTGGCACCCGTTCCTCGCGGTGGGCTTCGCAGGCCTGTTCTTTTGGGCGTGGCGCGAGCGGCGCTTCGCCGCCCCGCTGCTCGTCTGCGCCTTGCTTACCCTTTACGTCAACGCCTCCTGGTGGTGCTGGTGGTTCGGCGCCTCCTTCGGACAACGTGCCTTCGAGGCCCCTCTGCTCGGTCTCATGCTCGGCCTCGCCTGGTTCTACGCCCGCGCCACGCCGCGCGCCCGCACCGTGCTTTTCCGCACCGGCCTCGCCTTCGCCTGCCTCAACCTCGGCCTGATCCTGCTCTACCGCACCAGCCTCATCTCCCGCAACCAGCCCGTCACCTGGGCCCAAAGCGCCAGTGCCGCCCTTCGCATCTTCCGCTAGCCCACCGCGCCATCACCGTATTTTCTTTTCGTGTCTTTCGCGTGTTTCGTGGTGAACCTTCCGGGGTTTCATCCCGCCATGTCCGCCGCCGACACCTCCAAACCTTTCGCCTTCATCTGCGGCGCCGACGACTTCCTCGTCGGCCGCCTCGGCAAGGCCCGCCACGACGAGCTCGCCGCCACCGTTGAGGACGAGTTCTCGCGCGAGACCATCAGCGGCTTCGTCAACACCGTGGACGAGACCGAGTCCGCCATCGCCCGCTTCCGCGACAGCGTGCAGACCGTATCCATGTTCGGCGGACGCCGCCTCGTGTGGTTCAAGGACGTCAACTTCCTCGCCGACTCCCGCACCGGCAACTCCGAGACCGTCAAAACCGCCGTCGAACACTTCCAATCCATCCTCGCCACCGTCAACCCCGCCGAGGTCGCCGTGCTCATCACCGCGTCCCCCGTTGACCGCCGCAAGAGCTTCTACAAGTGGTGCGAGAAAACCGCAGACTTCGCCTTCGTCGGTGCCGCCACCCCCGAGGAAGCGATGGAGTCCCTCGCCATGACCGCCCTCGCCGAGGCCCGCACCCTCGGCGTCTCCATCGAGCCCGACGCCCTCCAACTCCTCCTGGCCCGCTCCGGCGCCAACACCCGTTTCCTCGTCTCCGAGGTCAACAAACTCGCCGCCCACGCAAATCCCTCCGCCGCCACCGCCAAGTCCCCCGGCGGCGCGCTTGTCATCACCGAGGCCGACGTGGACTCCCTCACGCCCAACCTCGCCGAGGGCGATTTCTTCGAGGCGACCGAGACCTTTTTCCGTGGCGATTTGCGCGCCACCCTCGCCGCCCTCGACCGCCACTTCTTCGCCGGCGAGAGCGCCCGCCCCGTCTTGTCCTCGCTGCAAAAACGCAACCGCCTGCTCATCCAGATTCGCGCCCTCGCCACCGGCGGCCGCCTGCCTGATAAGTTCGCCATCGAGCGCGCAGCCAAGACCCACGGCCACCACTTCACCGCCGCCACCGAGAAATCCGACACCAATCTCTTCAGTCAAAACGCCTGGTATCTTGGCAAGCTCGCCGCCACCTGCAAACCCTGGACGCTCAAGCAGCACATTGATCACCAGATCGCCTTCGCCGAGGCTTTCGAGACGCTCATCTCCCGCCCCAAGGAAGAAGCCGTCATCCTCCGCGAACTCGCCATCAAGTGCCTCTCTTGATCCGCCCCGCCGTTCCGCCGCCCGCACGCTCGATCAGCGTGGAGTAGTTACACTCATTTTCACCGCACCCACATCCCAAAGGCTTGGAATGTCGTATAGACGCGTTAGCCTTTTCCTGTCTCCCCTTCTTCCGCGCCCGACCGACCACCGTTTCTCCCCAACTCTCTTTCGCCATGTTTTTCTCCCTCTCTTCCGCCTGCTTCCGCCGCCTTCATTTTCTTGGGCTTTTCGTGTGCCTCTTCGCCACCATCGCCGGCTCGCTCTCCGCCGCCACCAAAACCCTTAACGTCAACGTCGCCAAAGACCGCGCCACCGGCCGCGTCACCCTCCCGCAAGGCACCACCACTATCACCCTTCAGACCCGCGATTCGCGCGGCTCATGGCGCGATATCGAGACCCGCGCCGCCATTCCCGGCTCGCTCGTGCTCACTTTGCCCGCGTCCAATCGCCGCGCCACGTTTCGCGTTCAGGCCACCGTCGAAACCCCTTCCCGCAAAAAATTTCCCGCCGCCTTTTACCGCGGTCGCAACAGCTTCGCCCCCAGCCAGGTCACACCCCAAAACGACTTCAACCGCTCCCTCGCCACCGCGAGCGCCATGAGCCCCGCCCTCGACGCCCCTTCCCCGACCGCCGAGTCGCCCGTCGAAGCCGATATCTGGAAAATCTCCGGCACCACCGCCTACTTCTTCAACCAGCTCCGCGGCCTTCAGGTTGTTGACGTGAGCGACCCCGCTTCACCCGTTCTCAAAGCCAGCTACCGCCTACCCGCCAGCGGCCAGGACCTCTACCTTCTGCCTTCCGCCGCCGGCTACCAGGACGTGCTGCTCGTCACCAACGACCAACCGCTCGACGGCTCGGCCTACTCCACCGGCCTTTCCGTCATTCGCGTCGAGGGCAACACCACCCGCCTCCTCAACTCCACCCGCGTCGCCGGCTACCCGCAAGGCAGCCGCCTCGCCGGCCGCCGCCTCTTCCTCTGCACCACCGACTGGAGCGCCGGTTACTACAACTCGTCCACCGCCCTCACCGAGTGGCTGGTCGCCGACGGCGCCGCTCCCGCCCTTCAGCAAACCATCCCGCTCTCCGGCTCGTTCTCCACCCTCGCCGCCGGCTCCGACTGGCTCGCCGTCGCCCTCACCCCTTCCGGCCAGTGGGGCATCTCCACCGCCTCGGTATTCCAGCTCTCCTCCACCGGCCTCTCCGCCCTCACGGCCGGCCCCGTCACCCTCGCCGGCCAACTTAACGACGCCTACAAACTCCAGTGGAGCGGCGGCGTCCTAACCACCATCAGCCAGGCCTGGCCTTCCGACGGCAGCCCGCGCACCACCTGGCTCGAAACCTTCCGCGCCGACGGACCCTCAGGCACCGGCGAACGCCTCGGTCAACTCGAACTCGCCCGCGGCGAGACGCTCCACGCCACCCGCTTCGCCGGCGACAAGGCCTACATCGTCACCTTCCTTCAAAAAGATCCGCTCTTCGTGGTTGATCTCTCCGACCCCGCCCAACCCGTCATCGCCGGCCAGGTGGACGTCCCCGGCTGGTCCACCCATATCGAGCCCATCGACGACAAGCTCTTCACCGTCGGCTGGGAGGACGGCGCCGTCACCGCCTCCCTCTTCGACGTCTCCGACCCCGCCACCCCCACCCTCCTCCGGCGCCTCGCTCTAACCGAGGGCTACGGCTACAGCGAGGCCAACTGGGATCCTCAAGCCCTCTCCGTCCTGCCCGACGCCGGCCTCGCGCTCATCCCGATCACCTCCTACACCGATGGAGCCGCCACCTACGGCGTGCGCCTGGTGGACATTGACCTCGCTGGCGGCGAACTCCACGCCCGCGGCCTCATCCCCGGCCGCTTCGAAGCCCGCCGCGCCGCCCTCGTAGGCGATGCCGCCGTGACGCTCAGCCAGCGCACCCTCGCCACCGCCACCATCGCCGACCGCGACGCCCCCGCCATCCTCGCCGATTCCCTTCTCGCCTGGCCGGTGGACCGCGTCCTGCCCTCCGGTGACCGCGTCCTCGGCGTCGAAACAGGCGGCTCGTGGAGCGGCGGCCTGCCCACCGTGCGCGTCTCCCCTCTCGCCTCACCCGACTCCATCCTCGCCGAGCTCGATCTGCCCTCCGGCTTCGTCCACGACGTCGCCCTGCGCGATGGCCGCCTCTACGTGCTGCGCGAATCCGCCTCCTCGAACAACCTTCCGCTCTACCGCTACTGGTTCGCCCCGCTGGGCAAACTCAGCCTCGACGTTTACGACGCCACCGATCCGCTCGCCCCGCAACTGCTCGGCACCTGCGAAGCCCCCACCGACGGCCTCTCCGCCTCCCGCGTCAGCCGCCTGCTCTGGCCCCGCGCCGAACGCCCCGTCATCATCGTCGAAAACGAATCCAACTATTATTGGATACGCCCTATGCCGGTCTACGACGTCGCGCTCCCTCGCTTTGTCGCCGCGCCCCTTGCCGGCGCTCCGCTCGCCGCGCCCGCCGTCAAAGACGCGCCCATGGTCGCCGCCACTCCCGTCGCCAGTCTCGCGGTTAACACCAGCCGCATCGCCTCGTGGATTCCCTGGCCCGGCAACGCCCAGCCTCGCTTGATCGCCTTCGACGTCTCCAACCCCGCCGCACCCACCGCCTCACCCGCCCTCACCGTCGGCCCGGAAAACGCCTCCACCACTGACGTCAAAGCCGCCGGCGGCGGCCTCGTCGTTCTAGGCTATGATCGCTGGACCGAACGCACCATCGCCCGCAAAGGCAGCCAGCCCGCGTCCTCCCAGTCCGAGCTTCTCCATGCCGCGCAAGTCATCTTCGTTCCCGCCACCGGCATCGCCGCCGCCCGCCCCGCCATTGACCTGCCCGGCTCGCTGTTCGCCGTCACCGAGCTCTCCGCCGAGGGCTTCCTCGCCTTAACCCGCACCGTGGCCCCCGACGGCGACGCCCTCCTGCAAGCCTCCGCCTGCGATGGCTGGGACGCCTTTCAAGTCGCCCAGCTCAAAGTCGCCGTCACCGGCCCCGTCGCCGCCGCCGGCCGCGCGCTCTACTACACCGCCGACGACACGGTGAATCGCCTCGTCATCAACAACGCAGGCGGCTTCGCCTCCGACGGCACCATCAAAGCATCCTGGGCCCCCAGCGAACTCCGCGTGCTCGACGGCCGCGTGCTCGGCTCCACCTGGCGCCGCCTGTTCTCCGCTCCGGCCGACACCAAAGTCGCACCCTCCGAGTGGAGCTTCACCACTGGCTTCGACCTGCAAACCATCGAGCGCGCCGCCGACGGTTCCCTTGTCATTCCCATGGGTGACTACGGCTACGAACTCGCCCGTCCCTGATCCGGTCGACAGCGCCTCTGCACTTGCTTTGCCGTCTCAGCAGCGCTGTCTTTCCGCGATGAACATTCGCCTCCTCGTCGGCGCTTCCCTCGTATCCCTTGCCAGCCTTCATGCCCAAAGCTCGGCGCCCATCCCCCAGAGCCCCGGCCTTGCCTACCCCGATAATCGCACCGGCCTCGTTTACTCCGAGGTCGGCCAGGGCTCCGGAGCGATCGTGCGCCATCCGCGCATCGTGCTCTCCTGCGCTCACGTCGTTTTTGACGATTACCTAAACTCCTCCGCGAGCGGCTGGACCAGCCAGACGGACTTCACCCTCGCCTGGAATGGCGACACCGAACCCACCCTCAAAGACGCCGCCCCCCTGCGCGGCTACACCCGCTTCGCCCGCTACGCCCAGACATCCCTCAACCCCAAGCAATTCAACCTCGCCTTCTCCGAGGACTTTGTCGCGCACTTCAGCTACTTCAACCTGACCGACTCCGCCCCCGGAGCCTATTGGCCGAACGGCGTCAAGGCCCTCACTTCCCGGGATTTCAAACGAATCACCGGTTACCCTGCAGGTCTCTACGCGGATGGCGACCCGCTTCAACACCGCCTCCACCGCACACCCGATTTCCCCACGAGGATGTCGGTCGAGCTCGGCCGCTACTTGGGTGCCGTCGGCCCCAGCACCGGCGGCGGCAACAGCGGCGGCCCAGTCTGGGTTTACGATATCAAAGCCCGCGAATGGAAATTCGCCGGCGTGCTCGTCTCCGGTCTCGAGAAATCCCAAGGCGACCCGGACGATGAAATCGGAGTGGTCGGCGCCGACCCCGCCGCCTGGTCCCTCGTCACCGCCGCCATTCAAGCCTCCGGCGGCGCTCCCGCCGTCAAACCCGTCTCCGTCAGCACCAGCACCGCACTCCCCGCCGCCATCCCCGACGGTTCGCGCACCGGCATCAACTTACCCTTCGACATCAGCGGCGCCGGTAAACGCCTGAGCACCCTGCGCCTCACTCTCTCCAGCGATCACGCCTACGCCAGCGATCTTGAGGTAACGCTTCGCTCGCCCTCCGGACGCACCGTAGTCGTCACCTCCCGCCCTGAATTGGACTACATCGAGCTCACGGATCGCGAGATCACCGGCTTCGCCGGCCAAAACCCCAACGGACGCTGGACGCTCCTAGTCCGCGACGTGGCCGCCAGCGACACCGGCTCGATCACCGCCGCCAGCCTTTCCATCGTAGCGCAGTAAGCCGCCACCCGGCCCGCGAGCCCCATGACGCCTCCGCGCGCCCGTCGGCTCCGCCCCCTTTTTGGAGGCCTGCTCGTCGCTCTCGTCGCGCTGCTCGGCTGGTTCGCGTTTTCTCAAAAAACCGCGCCGCCTCCGCTCGCGCAACCAGTTCCGTCCGTCCGCCCCGCGCCCGCCCAGTCGCAGTCCATTTCCCCTTCGTCCGCCACCGCGCCAAAGCCCGCCCTCGCCGCCGACGCGCCCTCCGCCGCCATTCGCGCCGCCATCCGCCGCACCCTCGCCGCCCTCCGCTCACTCCCGTCCGGCCCGCTCGCCGAAGCACAAGCCCGCGCGCTGCTCGACCTCCTCCGGGCCGAGCTCGACGCCGGCGACCTCGCCGGCACAGTCGCCGCCATCCTCGAGTTTCTGCGCAGCGGCGCGGACGCCTCCACCTCCTTGCCCTTCGCCGTCGAGGACGGCGGCGCGCTCTCCGCCGCGCCCAGCCTGCGCACCTTTTTACTCGATCAACTCGGACGACTCGATGCCCTCGCCGCCGCCGGATTCTCGCGCGAGTTTCTCGCCGCTCCGCTCACGCCGGACACCGTTCCCGACGAGTCCTCCCTTGCCCTGCGCAACCTCGCCTGGGGCTCCGACGGCCCGCTCGCCGACACCGACCGCTCCCTCTTCGACAAGCGCATCGAGGCCCTGCTCCAAAACCCCGCTTGGGCAACCAGCGCGAGCGCCGGGTTTCTTGAGGGATTTGATGCCGCCGTTTTCAGCCGCAACCCCGCCCTTATCGCGCCGCTCTCCGCGCTCCTCAACCAAACCGCCGCGCCTGCCACGCGTCACGCGACCCACCTCGCCCTCGACCGCCTTGCCCTTTCCGGAGGCGCCGCCCTCATCGCGGCCATCGCCGCCGAGCCCGCTTTGTCCGCTCAGCCCGGATTGCGCGCCGGCCTGCTCGCCCGCGCCGATGTCACCGACACCGCCCAGCGCTCCACGATCGAGACCTACCTGCGCGACCCCGCCGTCACCGCCGCCGAGAAAAACACCTTCGTGACCACGTTCCCCCTTCGTAGCTTCACCGACGGCCCGCGCCTCATCACCGAACCCCGCGACCGCACCGGCGCCGACCTGATGGCCGCCGACCGCGCCGCCCTCGCCGTCATGCGCGAATGGAGAAACGATCCCGCCCTCGCCCCGCTTCACCCGTCGCTCACCACCTCCATCACCCGCCTCCAATCCATGCTCAGGTAAGCGTCTGGGCCCACACCGGCGCAGCCTTCAAAAACTCACCTGAACGCGGATCATCATGCCCTTGAGCAAACGCTCGCGATTCTCGAAACCGAAGCTCGGGTCTATTTTGTAACGAATCACTCGCGGATCAATGTCCGGGCGGAAGAAGAATCCCGCCGGCTCCCGCCAGTTTTCTTCCCGCGAAAATCCCGCCGCGCCCTCCTCCTCGATTTCGCCAAGCTCATCCGACTCCGCGTTCGTGGCCTCCAGTCCCCGCCACGCCGCATCCACCCGGAACGGCGGCACCTCGTCCCACGCAAAAGCGGGCGTCTGATCCATCAGCATCCCGTTCGCAAACGCGCCAAACTCCGCCGGCGTCCACTCCGCCTTCGCCGCCGACTCGGGCCCCGGCATCACTCGCGAGCCCGCTTCAGTTTTTCCCAACCAAAAACCCGCCGCCAGCAACACCGTGGCCGCCACCAACAAGCCCGCCGCATACGCACAGCGCACGCCGGTCCCCTGCCCGGTCGGCACGTATACGCTGCGGTTTCGCAGATGCTCGGTCATGGTAATGCTCACCAGCCTATTCCGCAGGCGCACGCTCACAACTTCTTATACGCGCCGCGCCGACACGTGCGCCGCCCGCCCCACTTGCTGACTTGTCATCCAAGGCCCGCCGCACGTCACTAGACTCGCCGCACGTCTCCTTATTTTCACGCCATGTCCAAGCTCCTTCACGCCCGCGACACCGCGCATCGCCTGCTTTCGTTTCCCCGTCTCGCCGGCCTTTTATTCGCCTTCAGTCCGCTCCACGCCCGGGCGGATATCGCCGACGCTTCGGCCACCACCAGTTTCTCCCTGCCCATGATCGCCGAGGTCATCGTTATTACCATCACCCTCGCCGCCTGGATCACTCTCATCTGGACGATCCGTCACCGCACCTTGCGGTTCCTCACCGGGCTCGCCGTCCGCCACACCCGCGGCATCAACTCGAAGCGGCTCCGCCACGTGAGCCGTTTGCGCATCGTTCAACTCGCCCGCATCGGCACCCGCCTTGCCAGCCTTGGCCTCATCCTCGTCGCGCTTTTCGCCTGGGGCGTCTTCCTGCTCCGGGCCGTGCCCGCCACCAGCGAACTGGCCGAACGCGTCACGCACCTTATCCTGCTCAATCTCCAGACTCTCGCGCTCGCCGCCGTCGGTGCCTTGCCCGACTTGGGCGTTGTCGCTGTCATCTATTTTATTGCCCGCCTGACTAACGAGCTGCTCAACCACTACTTCAGCTCCATCGCCGAGGGCGAGGTGGAGAGCACCGTATTCGATCCAGTCACCGCCCAAACCACCCGACGCCTCACCGATATCGCCGTCTGGATCATCGCCGTCATCGTAGCCTTCCCCTACCTGCCGGGCAGCGACTCCGCCGCCTTTCGCGGCGTCTCCGTGCTCGCCGGCCTCATGCTCTCAATCGGCTCGGCCAACCTCGTCACCCAGCTGACCAGCGGGCTCTCGCTCATCTACGGCCGCAGCGTCCGTCCCGGCGACTACATCGAGACCGACAAGGGCGAGGGCGTGGTCGAGCACATCGGCCTGCTCGCCTGCACCCTGCGCACCGCGCGCGACGAACTCGTCTCCCTGCCCCACTCCACCGTCGCCGCCGGGGTCAAAAACTTCTCGCGCGGCCGCGACGGCGTGCGGTTCGCCGCCGAGGTCACCATCGGCTACGACGCCCCTTGGCGCCAGGTTCGCGAGCTCCTGCTCGCCGCCGCCGCCGACACCCCCGGCATAATCGCCACCCCCGCCCCAACTGTCCGCCAAGCGGGGCTGGAGGATTTCTACGTGCGCTACGAACTGCTTTTCACTCCGGAAAACCCCGCCGACCGCCTGCCCCTGCTCGGCCGCCTCCACGAGGCCATTCAAGACCGCTTCCACGCCGCCGGCGTGCAAATCATGTCGCCGCACTACCTCGCCGACCCCGCCGCACCCAAGATCCCTCGCGCGTAAAAACAGCGGCCGCCGACCGCCGATTCTTCCCGCCGCGCTTTTCCGCGTTGGCGTCCGCCCGTGCAGTCGTTGGGCTGCACCTCTACGCCATGTCCACCGCCTCCGCCATCCCCAACGTCCTCGCCGAACGCTACGCCTCCCCTCTGATCAAGGATATCTGGTCCCCCACCGGCCGCATCGCCATCGAGCGCGATTACTGGATCGCCGTCATGAAGGCCCAGCGCGATCTCGACCTCGCCATCTCCGCCAAGGCCATCGCCGCCTACGAGAAAGTTAAACACCAGATAGACCTCGCCGACATTGATGCCCGCGAACGCATCACCCTCCACGACGTCAAGGCCCGCATTGAGGCCTTCAACGCCCTCGCCGGCCACGAGTGTATCCCTCTTGGCCGTACGGCGC
>JAIYBI010000167.1 GCA_027488595.1 Opitutaceae bacterium
ATGTTTTGATAGGGGTCCCAGCCGGTGACCATCGGTCCGTTGCGCGAGCCCCAGCCGGCCTCTTTGACGGGCTTGAAGGACTTGGTGTCCAGCATGGTGTCTGGCGCGGCGAGGACGCGGTCGTTCTCGATCCAAGCGTAGGGCGGGAAGTTAATGACATCGTCGCCGAAGTAGTAGTCGAAGCCGTGGGCGAGCGGGCCGTCGGGGATGGGTTTGGACCAGTCGAAGGCCTCGGGGCCCCAAACTTTGGTTTTGCCGGAGGAGCGAGGTTGGGCATCGGGGCGTTTTATCGCGTCCCAACCCCAGCCGAGGTGCCACTTGCCGATGGCGGCGGTGGCGTAGCCTTGGGCGCGGAGCATTTCGGACAGGGTGAGGCGTTCGGGTTTTATGACGGAGCCTTCGAACGATTCGAGGTGAAGATGGAAATCCCGCCAGTGGTGCCGACCGGTGAGCAGCGCGTAGCGA
Organism: Opitutaceae bacterium; assembly: GCA_027488595.1. GTDB lineage: Bacteria > Verrucomicrobiota > Verrucomicrobiia > Opitutales > Opitutaceae > IMCC26134_A. Next base: position 466 of record JAIYBI010000167.1, read on the forward strand.
CTCGGGGTGCAGATGGCGGAGGAGGAATGGCCGTCGGTGAATCGAATGCCCTCGGCGGCGAGGCGGTCGAGGTGGGGCGTGGGGATCTTCGAGTCGGGGTTATAGCAGCGCAGATCGCCGTAGCCGAGGTCGTCGGCGTAGAGGAGGAGGCTGTTTGGCTTGGTCGGCTCGGCCGCTGGCGCTGGGGCGGAGAGGGCGAGGAGGGCCGGAAGCGTGAGGCTGAGTGGAATTTTCATGGGTGGCTTGCGGAACGGCCGACCAGTGGGGCTTTGAGGATACCGTCGTGGAACTCAGCTTAGACGGGACGACCGGGATTAGTCTTTCTTGGCGTTGGACTCCGTGGCGGCAGGAGTGGCAACGACGGGCTCCGGCACCTTGAAGTTGAGCACGCTGCCGGAAGCGCCGCCCTTGTTGTCGAAGGCATAGACCATCACGAGGTATTCGCCGGGAGTGGTGGGGGCGTTGACCACGGCGTTTTCACCGGAGGGCTGGGAAAAGGGGCCGGCGAAGTTGGTGACCTTCTTGGTTTTCGCTTTGAGAATCCAGGTGACGAATTCAACCGGGTCGCCGTTTGAGTCCTCCGCCGCGAGGTCAAGGGGCAGGGGCTCGCCTGGTTGGGCCAAGCGTGATTTGGCACCGCCGTCGAATTCCAGTTTGGATAGCACCGGGGCGCGGTTGCCCAGGATGGGGCGGCCGGTGAAGTGCTCGGTCATGACATCGGCCTGCGGTGTGGTCAGCAGGTGAGCAAATGAGCCGGTCTCTTTCTGGCCCTCAGGGTTGGAGTCGAGCAACAGGCCGAAGTAAGTCGGACGGTCACCGGAGGGATAATGTCCCCAGACGAAAACGGTCGATCCAAGGCAGAGGGGCGACTCGTCTATCGCGACATAACAATCCTTCAGATCGCTCACCTTCTTTGAAACGGGTTCGTCGAGCTCAACGCCCCAGGGGGTTTTACCGAAATTCCAAGGGCCGTTGGTGTTAAACTCCGACATGTAGAACGGCTTTCCCCAGTGTTTTTCGGTGTTTTTGATACCGCCCCGCACCGCGCCGCGACTGTAAGCCTGAATGCCCAGCACATCGAGATCGGGGGCGAATTTCTTGATTTTGGCGAGGTCGTCCGGCTTGGCATTGATCATGGTCAAGCTGGTGAGCTGGTTCGGGAATTTCGCGTGGATGGCGAGCGACATGCGGTTGACGACGCGCAGGTAGGGTTCGTCGAGGTGAACCTCGTTGCCAAGACCCCACATGAGGATCGCGGGGTGGTCGCCGATGGCTTCGACCCTGCGCATCAGGTCGGCGACCATTTCGTCGCCTTTGGCGTTGTAGTCGAAAGGCCATACATAGCCTTCGTGGTTCTTGTTGTCGCCGTGGTGGGGCATCCACTCGCTGACGATCATCTTGATGCCCATGCGGTGGGCTTCATCGAGTTTTTGGCGCATCACGGCGGGCTCATCGAGGGTGTAGCCGCGCACGGTGTTGACACCCCTGTCAGCCAGGCGCGCGAGGTCGCTATCGCCGCAGACGCCCTTTATCTGAAAGGTTTCAAAGCGTTCGAAGCGCTTGCGATCGGTCTCTGACATGTCCTTTGGAACTTTGAAGGAATTGGCGAAGAGCGGGGTCGAGATGACGAGCAGGCTGAGGCAGGCGAGTTTGATTTTCGTTTTCATTGAATTAGGAATTGTCGGTTTATGGTCGGGCAAAGGAAGGGGGGGCGCGAAAGGCTCGGGAGCAGTGAAGTTACTGCCCGTGGATATCTATGGACTGGAGGTGGAGGGCGTCGGGCTGCGGTGGGAGGATACAGTCAGGAACGGCGTGGCCGAGCCGTCGTGGCGGGAATACAGCCGAAGCGGATGCCAACCCGCCGCGAGGCATACGCCGCCGCGATGTTCGCCAGCCGCGCCGTAAAGAGGGTCTTCGATCACACGGATATCGTGGAGGAACAAGGTCGCGCCTGTATCGCTCACGAGAGTGAATTCGTAGTCGCCGTCGGCCGGGGCATAAAAGTAACCGCCATAAGCCACGCCAAAAGGCCCGTCGGACGCTATTGAGGGCAATTCAAGCGAGGAGCTTTTGCCCGTTGTGGCGGGCGTTAGGGTTCGGAAATCGGGCACCCAAGGCCACACACCTTTATACAAGGACCATGTGAACTCGTCGGCGTTGGCGGGCCTCGTCACGAGTGCAGGCACCGGTGTCCGGTCGTAGGGGCGCGGCGCAGACGCATTGGGTTTTCGCACTTGGAGCACCCGGGCTTTCATGGCCGCTTGCAGCTCGGGGAGGCCGCCACCCAAGGCGAGGTTGTTGGCTTCTTGCGGGTCTTTCGAGAGGTCGTAGATCTCGAAGGCGTCGTCCGCGGACTTTATGTCATAGCGGATACCTTTGTAGCCCGCCTGATGGATGACCTGCATCTGGCCGCGATTGCGCCCACGGTGCGCAGGCGAAAACTCCGGGAGCTTCGGGGTTTTCTCCCGGTTGAAGTATTCGACGTAAACGATGCCGGTTGGGCGCTGGCCGCGCCCGCTCAGCGAAGGAACAAGCGAGACGCCGTCGGAGGCGGCGGGCGGGGGCAAGCCGGCCAGTTCGGCGAAGGTGGCCAGCCAG
>JAIYBI010000533.1 GCA_027488595.1 Opitutaceae bacterium
CGGGCTCTTCCTCGCCCTCAAGGACCACTATGAGGGCAAGCCGTGGTGGCTCTGGCCGGCCGAACATCGTTTCCTCTCGCGCGTAAAACCCGGCGCCCTGCCCGCGTCGGTGCTCGAACGCGCGGAGGCCCATGCGTTTTTTCAATACCTTTTCTACGGCCAATGGACACGGGTGCGCGCCTCCGCCGCCAAACGCGGTATTCAACTTATCGGCGATGCGCCGATCTTTGTCGCCCGTGATTCCGCCGATGTCTGGAGCCGTCCAGAACTCTTCCAGATCAATCAGGAAACCGGCCTGCCGCTCGCCGTGGCCGGTGTGCCGCCCGATTACTTCTCCGCCGATGGCCAGCTCTGGGGCAATCCGCTCTACGATTGGGCCAAGCACTCCGCCGAGGGCTACGCGTGGTGGATGGAGCGCCTCCGCGCCAACTTCGCGGTCTGCGATGTCGTGCGCATTGATCACTTCCGCGCCTTCGACACCTACTGGTCCATCCCCGCCGAAGCCAAAACCGCCAAAACCGGCGAATGGAAACAAGGCCCCGGCCTTCCCTTTTTCCAGACGATCAAGGCCGCCCTGCCCGACGCCAAGCTCATCGCCGAGGACCTTGGCGATCTGTTCGAAAGCGTGCGTGTGCTGCGCGATGCCTGCGGCCTTCCGGGCATGAGCATCCTCCAGTTCGCCTTCGGCGGCGATTCGAGTAATCTCTATCTGCCGCACAACCTGAGCGCCAATGCCATCGTGTATCCGGGCACACACGACAACAATACCACCCTCGGCTGGTATCGCGCCGCCTCGCCCAAGGAACAGGACCATGTCCGCCACTACCTGCGGGTGGACGGCCGCGAGATCGGCTGGGATTTCGTGCGCTCCGCCTACGGCGCGGTCAGCCGCCTCGCGGTGATTCCGTTGCAGGATTTGCTCAGCCTGGGCGGCGAGGCGCGTTTCAACACCCCCGGAGTGGCCGCCGGCAACTGGCAATGGCGCTACAGTGTGGCCCAACTCGATGCTCTGCACCGGCAGACCGCGCCCTATTTGAAAACCTTGGCGGACCTCTACGGCCGCCAGTAACGGGACTTAGCTTCCCGACTCTTTTCCCGCGTTGAAAAACGCCTCGATCCTCGGCCGGACTTCGTCTCCCGCGTCGTCCAGAACGTAGTGGCCGGCGTCGGCCAGATAGAGCGTCTCCGCCCCGGGCAAACGTTTCCGCCATTCATCGTAGAACGAGTCGTTGAAACAAAAATCGCGTCCGCCCCAGATGATCAGCACCGGGTTTCTTTTGAATTGTTCAATCCCGGCGGCGGTAGCGACGAGCGCCGGCCAGCTCGGATGTTCGGTCGAGAGCGGAATGTCTTTAACGAACGCGTTTACCGCCACGCGATGCGCCCGGGAATCGTAAGGCAGAAGGTAGCCTCGTTTTTCATCGGCGGACAGCACCCGGCGCGACATGGACATCCAGGTGGCCGGCCAGGCGAAGCCGTTCAGCCCCCGCACCAGAGCGGTGCCGGGAAATGCGGATTTGCAAAGCGCGATGCGCGCCGGAATTCGCGTGGAGGGAAACGCACCGGTATTTAAAATCACGATACGTCCGATCAAGTCCGGGTGGCGTGCGGCAAAGCCGAAGCCGATCGCTCCGCCCCAGTCATGCACGACGAGATGAACGCGAGTGAGACCAAGGTGGGCGACCAGCGCGGCGATGTCATCAATCCGCTGACCAAGCGTGTAGGCGTAGGTTTCGGGTTTTTCGGACAAACCCATGCCGATGTGATCGGGCACGATGCAACGAAACGAAGGCGCGAGGGTTTTGACGAGGTCGCGGTAGTAAAAAGACCAGGTGGGATTTCCGTGCAGCATCAACACGGCCTCGGTCAATGGTGCGGAGACAGGCACACTCCCCTGCCCTCGCCCACCCTCGTCAAGATAGCTCATCCGCGCGCCGCCGGGAGTGGTAAAACGCTGCGGAGCGAAGGGGTAAAACGGCTGAAGCCAGGAGGGGATCATCGGAGAAATCAGGGCCGTGGCGGGATCACCATTCGACCGCAAGCATGAGAGAGTTGAGGCCGCTGCCGATGCCGAGCAGGGCGACCTGATCACCGTTTTTGACCGCGCCGGCGTCAACCGCGGCGGCAAGCGTGGCGGGCAGCGCGACCGAGCCGGTGTTGCCCAACGTTTCGAAGGTCGAGAAATCCTTGGCGAGATCCAGGCCGAGTGCCTCGTAGAGTTTACGCCGGTGCGTGCTGCCAACTTGGTGACAAATGGTCCGGTCGAATGTCGTTCCGAATTCGGCGGTGAATGCGCTCCAGGTTTCGGTCGCGAGTTGTATGCCGGCGACGAGCAACGCTTCGCTGTCGGTCTGCATGGCGAGCGAGTCCGCGCCGTGGGTGTCGCCCTGGCAAAGCTCGCTGTGGGCGGTGGCGGCGCGGGCGATGCCGCCGAGAAGACGATGAGCGCGGACGCCTTCGGGGAGTAGCGAATCATGGCAGAGCACGGCGGCGACGGCCCCGGAGCCGATGGTGAGGTTGGCGAAGAAGGGCTTGATGCCGTTTCGATCCAGAGGAGCGCTCAACAGCGTGCGCAGGGTTTGCTCGACGAGCGGACCGCCATTCTCACCGGCGCAAACGAGGGCGCATTTAATCTGCCCGCTATCAATCAGCCCCGCGGCGACCGTGAGTGCGTTGAGCCAGCCGAGGCAGGCGTTGGAGAGATCAAAGATCTGAGTGGTCGCGGGCAGTCCGATCTTGCGATGGGCAAAACTCGCGGTGGCGGGCTCGAGCATGTCGCGACTGACCGCCGCGTGAATGAAAAGCTCGACCTGCTCGGCGCGCAGCGCCGACTTCGCAAGCACGGCGCGCCCGGCGGCAGCGCTGGCGTCGGACGGTCGCGTGCCCGCGGGCCACACACGCCGCTCGCGGATGCCTGTCATAAGCTCAAGTCGACCCTCCGGCAGGCGGAGACGCTCATAGAGCGGACCGAGACGGCGCTCAATGTCGGCGGAGCTCAGGATTTCCTCGGGCAGAGCGACGGCGAGGGATTCGATGAGGGTGTGGTTGAAGTGCATGGCGGAGGAGTAGCGCAGACTTCCAGTCTGCTTATCTGGCTCCTGATGCAGGTTGGAAACCTGCGCTACTCTCCATTCGCATGGCCAGGCGGATGATGTCTTTGTCGAAGGCGTTCGAGCCAAGTCCGGCGTCTATGGTGAGGGTGGTGCCGTTGATGCCGCTGCTGCGTTCGCTGAGAAGAAACACGGCTGGATCGGCGACTTCCTGGGTGCTGAGGTTCTTTTTTCGGAAAGTGAGCTTCTCGGCGTAAAGGTAACTCTCCAGATAACCGGGGATGCCCGCCGAGGCGCTGGTCTTGAGCGGGCCGGCACCGATGACGTTGAAGCGCACCTCGCTGTCCGCGCTGAACGATTTTGCGAGGAAACGCACCGAGGATTCGAGGGCGGCCTTGATCGGGCCCATGTAGCCGTAGTTGTCAGGCGTCACGAGGAGCGACGAGATGCCGATGGTCACGACGGAGGCCTTCGGCGCGAAGTGCGGTTTGAAAGCGTTGGCCAGCTCGACCAGCGAGAAAGCCGATATGGCAGTGGCCTGAAGGAAGTCTTTTCGCTTCGTCTCGTGAAAGGCCTTAAAGCCCTCGGAGTAGTTGGCGAAAGCGATGGAGTGAACCAGGCCATGCAGCGGAGCAAAACCAGCGGCGGCGACCTCGGCGGCGAGGCGGGCGGCGGCGCCGTCTTCCTC